>CAYZBC010000005.1:0-49627 GCA_964476535.1 uncultured Maribellus sp. | reverse complement strand
TGATCGTACATGGTCAGAAAAGTTCTAATCATTTCGTTTTGCCTTTCGGGTTCAAGGTAAGCCAGTAAAGGGTGTTGTGCCCGGTAAGTATCCCAAAGTGAGAAATCTACGTAATACCGTTCTCCCGGAGTACCATGAATTTTATCATCAAAATGGCTATAATACTTTCCATCAACATCGGAAAAAACACGCGGAAACATAAGCGAGTGGTACATTGAAGTATAAAAAATTGTTTTCTGCGCTTCTGTTCCACCTTTGATTTCTATTTTATCAAACTTTTTATTCCATTCAACTTTTGCCTGTTTCACAACTTTTTGAAAATCCCAGTGTGATAATTCCGCCTGCAAATTCTTTTTAGCGCCTTCAATGCTTACAAACGAAATTCCAACTTTTACTAATACTTGTTCCCCTTCTTCAGTTGTAAAATTTGCAAAAGCACCAACGCCATCTGTCCCCGAAATTTCTTTCAACCCATTGTGAATACTATCACCATTCCAGGTGCCAACTGAAGAAAAAGCTTTGCTAAATTCAGCAAAAAAATAGCAAGTTAGCGGCAGGTCGTTTGAACCTTCCATATCGCCGGTAACTTTTCCTTCAATTTGATTATCATTTACTATTTTCACATAAGTATCGCGGCCGGGTGTGAGTGAATGAGTTATATCAATAATAATGTGAGCTTCCTCAGATTTTGGAAAAGTATATCGATGGAAACCCGCATGTTCGGTAGCAGTTAACTCGGCTTTAATACCGTAATCTTTTAATTGAACAGCATAATATCCCGGGCTGGCTTCTTCCTCATTATGACTATAGTCCGATTCATAACCTTTAAAAGATTCATCGTTAAAATAACCCTCTTCATCTCTGTCATTACTTTCAAAAATTTCTACTTTTTCCTTGTCGATAATGGAATGTTTTTTAGCCTCTCGATCCTTTTCTGGTAACTTTCCCCATTTCAGCTTTTCCTTTTCCGACATATCTGCAAGAATTTCATTTAGCTTTTTTGAGGATAGGAAATCGAGCTCTTGTGCAACGCCTGGTTTCACTTCCAGATTTCCTACTGTTGGCATAATCAGTACATTGTTATAATGAGTTTTGGTGAATGGACCGGTTCCACTTAAATGCGTATGACTAAAACCTATTATCTTTTTCCCCTGATATCCGTACGCTTTTACTCCTTTGTAACCATTGTCAGGACTTAACTGGACCATTCCAAACGGCAAACATGCTCCAGGGAAAGTATGACCTCCGGCATCGGTACCTATAAATGGATTGACATAGTCAGCCGGACTTTTGGTTTCTTTTTTACATCCAACCATCAAAAGGATGGATATTGAAAACATAGCTATAATTGTAAAGAGTACTTTTTTTGTGTTATCCATAAGAGATAATTTTAGTTGATTGAACACTTATAGTAAAAATCAAAATTATTATTTTAGACATCGCCAAGGTAATTAAAGTTTATGTAAAAATTGTAGTGCTATCCCGATTTAGCAATTTTTTTCGTCCCGAATTTCTACAGAGAAAAACTTCAATTGGTCTTTACATTTTTTTTTGTTACTTCAAAAGTCAATTGAACCATTCTTTCAAAAATTCTTTGTACTTTTCTAAGCTGAGAATCTTAAATCAATTTAAATGAAATCATTCTGCAAAATATTAGTTTTGTGCTTCACTATTCAATTATTTAGCTGTAATTCTTCCGAAACTTTGAAAGAACCAGTTGACTATGTAAATCCCTTGCTTGGTACTTCCAGTTCTCGTTGGATGCTTTTCCCCGGAGCATGTTTGCCGTTTGGAATGGTGAAACTTAGTCCAGATAATACTGATGAAGGTCAATATCAACTTGGAGCTGGTTACGAGTATAAAACCAATAGCATCTCTGGGTTCGGGCATGTGCATTCATGGATGATGGGTAGTTTTATAACCATGCCAACAAACGGGGAAGTCAAAATTTTATCAGGAACAGAAGACGATCTTGACTCCGGTTATCGCTCCAGAATTAACAATGAAAAAACAAAGGCGTCTGCCGGATACTATTCCGTTATTTTAGAAGATTACGATATAAAAGCGGAGTTAACGGCAACAACACGCGCAGGATTTCAAAAATATTCCTTTCCTAAAGAAGAGAATGGTCAGGTTCTTTTTGATTTAAAAGTAACAGAAGAAGAACCATCGATAATTATTGACGCGGCCATAACAAAAGTGAGTGATACTGAAATTGAAGGATACGTAAAACGTGTCGCTGGAGATTGGAATGAATACACACTCCATTTCGTTGCACGATTTAATCGTTCGTTTACTTCTATGGGAGGCTGGCAGGGAACAGAAATTCTAAATAATACAGATGAGATAAAGGTTACTGAAGATTTAGATATCGGTGCATTCCTTAAATTCAATTTAATTGAGGATCAAACTGTTTTATTGCAGACTGCTATTTCTTATGTGAGTGTGGAACAAGCAAGGCTTAATCTCAACACGGAAATGAACGATTTTGACTGGAGTTTTGAGGCGGCTCATAATAATGCCAGGGAAATATGGAATAAGCTGTTGGGAAAAATAAAGGTTGAAGGAGGTTCGGAAACGGACAAGTTGAAGTTTTACACTAACCTCTATCGCGCCTACAGTTCCCGTACAATTTTTAGCGATGTAAATGGTAAATATGTTGATGCTTGCGAGAATATTCAACAGTCAAACGATTTTCTAATTTATGGATGCGATGCTTTTTGGGGTTCGTTTTGGAATATGAATCAGGTTTGGAGTTTGATAAGCCCTGATTTGACTGAAGAATGGGTGAATTCGTTATTGGAATTATACGACAAAGATGGCTGGCTGCACGATGCACCCGGTGGACTTGAGTATTCAAGTATTATGGTAGCCGCACATCAAATACCATTTATTGTGAATGCCTGGCAAAAAGGGATTCGTGGTTTCGACGGTGAAAAGGCGTTCAAAGCCATGAAGGAGATTCAAATGAATCCTGGCCGGCCTCACGAATGTGGTGGTTATGTTGGCAATCGGAATTTGCAGACGTACATGGATTTAGGTTATGTCCCTGCCAACGAAGGTCCGGTGTCGAACACGCTGGAATATGCTTACGACGATTGGTGTGTAGCGCAAATGGCAAAGTCGTTGGGGAAAATGGATGACTATAAATACTTTATGCAAAGAGGTCAGAATTACCGCAACGTTTTCGACCCATCAACAAAATATATTCGACCTAAATATGCCGGTGGCCCCTGGCTTGAAGATTTTAGTATGGTAAAAGGTGCTGGAGATTCAGGTCATAGTTTTGGTTTTGGATCAAAAGATTATGTGGAATCAAATGCCTGGCAATTTAGTTGGTTTGCGCCACACGATCTGAAAGGGTTAATCGATTTAATGGGAAAAGATGAATTTAATACAAGACTGGAAGAGGGATTTGAAAACTCTCGTCCTTATTTTACAAGCGATTTTGTAAACATTGGAAACCAGCCAAACATGGAAGCTCCCTGGCTTTTTAATTACTCGGGAAAGCCCTGGCTCACACAATATTGGGTGCGCGAAGTTTTGGATAATTATTTTGGTACCAACCCTGTTGACGGGTATCATGGCGATGAAGATCAGGGACAGATGGGATCGTGGTATGTTATGAGTGCCATGGGACTTTTTGAGATGGATGGTGGCTCTTCGATTGACCCGGTTTATGAAATTTCAAGTCCGATTTTTGAAAAAGTAACCCTTCAACTTAATCCCGATTATTACGAGGGAAAAGAGTTTATTATTGAAGCAAAAAATAGTTCCTCAATAAACCGATACATTCAATCGGCCACTTTAAATGGTAAAGTTTTGGATAAATTCTGGTTCAGACATTCGGAGCTGGCGAAAGGGGGAAAACTTGTTTTGGTGATGGGATCGGAACCAAATAAACAATGGGCGTCGAATAGTGAACACCCGCAGATTATGGATGTTGAACCAATTGTTACTACGCCATATATTACAAATACCGACAGAATATTTAATAAAGAAAGGTTGGTTAATCTGACATGCGACACTAAAGGTGCTGAGATTTATTACACGCTCGACGGTTCAAAGCCGGGTAAAAAATCTCAATTATATAATAATCCATTTCTAGTAAATAATACAACAACTGTTAAAATGCAAGCTTACAAAGGGGAGCAGGCAAGTTTGCCTTCTGATGCGATTATTAAAAAAACAGGAATGATCAAACGCGTTTATTTAAGTGAAGTTGAAAAAGGATTATCCTACAAATATACGCAGGGAATTTATCGTATGGTAAACGATTTTTTGAAAGTTCCTCCTTTAAAAACGGGTGTTGTACCCAATTTTTCAATGGAGCCAAGAGAAAAAGAACAATTTTTTTCACTTGATTTTGAAGGGTTTATAAACATTCAAAAAGAGGGTGAATACACTTTTTATTTGGCGACCAACGACGGAGGGCGATTTTATATTGACGATATTCTACTGATAAATAATGATGGTTTACATCCGGTAGTTGAAGTGAAAAAACCGATTACGTTAAAAGCAGGACTTCATCCAATTTCTGTAAAATATTTTCAGGAAGGAGGACGAAATGGATTATTGGTTTCGTGGCAAGGATCTGGTATTGAAAAACAGGAAATTCCTGCTTCGGTTCTTTTTCATTAAAAAGTATAATCCGTTGTAATGTTCTATTAATCTGATAATTTTAAAATGGCATTAAACAATTAAAATGAAACGCACAAATCTAAAAATACCAATTAATGTTTTTGCAGTTGTTTTGCTTTTTTCTGGAATCACATCCTGCAATTCATCCCAACAAATCCCTGATAAATCGGGGAAAGAAATTACTTTGAGGCTTGAACCAAAAGAGGGGAATCCGCGCAATAGCGAAGGGGATTTTATTCAGCTAAATGATGGAAACATTTTATTTGTGTACACCCATTTTACGAGTGGAACCGGAGATAATGCAAGTGCATATCTAGCGGGAAGATATTCATACGATCAGGGAAAAACCTGGACAAATGAGGATGTAACCATTTTAGGTAATGAAGGGGGAATGAATATCATGTCGGTTTCGTTGTTGCGTTTACAAAGTGGTGAAGTGGCATTGTTTTATTTACGAAAGAATTCAGAAACAGATTGTATTCCGTTTATGCGAATTTCCACCGATGAGGCCAAAACATGGAGTGAGCCAAAAAGATGCATTGACGCCACAAAATATCATGTGGTAAATAACGACAGATTTGTGCAATTGCAAGATGGAAGAATCATTTTTCCGACATCGATACATGAAGCCCCAAATTGGGCTAACGGAAAAGTAATGTGTTATTATTCAGATGATAATGGAGAAAATTGGCTGCAATCAGAACAAGTTGCAAATCCCAAAAATGTTGTATTGCAGGAACCGGGTATTGTTGAATTGAAAGATGGAAAACTCATGCTATTTTGCAGAACGAATTCCGGTGTGCAGTATTTTTCCTTTTCAGAAAATGGTGGAGAAACCTGGTCGCCTGTTGAGCCGGGGAATATTAAATCACCGCTGTCTCCGGCTTCCATCGAAAGGATTCCGGCAACAGGTGATTTGCTCTTGTTGTGGAATAATAATTATAAACCGGAAAGAGATGGCGGAAAGCGAACGCCATTTAATCTGGCAATTTCAAAAGACGATGGTTTGAGTTGGGAAAAGATAAAAACAATTGAAGGCGATCCTGCAGGTTGGTATTGTTACACGGCCATTGAATTTGTTGACAATCATGTATTGTTGGGACATTGTGCAGGCGATACAAGAATAAATAGTGGCTTGTCAACCACACAAATTACCCGGTTGAGTTTGGACTGGATTTACAGAGATGCAACCGCTGATCCTTCTATCTTATCAGACAGCAGTGGAGTTGTAAAATTGGCATGTGAGGATAAAAATGCACAAATATTTTACACCCTGGACGGAACGCTTCCATCGCCTGAAACTGCTGGTAAATATTATGAGTCGACTGTTGTAACGAAGTTGACAAACTTGTACATGCAGGCATTTTCACCCGACAAAACATCAAGCCAGATAATTTTTGCTCAAATAGGAAAAGACATTTTTCAAGAGGCGCAACAAGTTTCTGATAATCTGAAACAGGGTCTAATTTCTGAATATTATGAAGGTGAAATTAATACGACAGATAACATTAAAAATGAGCAGCTTGTAGAAACTGGTGTTGCATCACAGTTTTCAATAGAAAAGACCCGCCGCGACACTAATTTTGCATTTGTATTTAAAGGATATATCAATATTCCAAAAGATGGATTTTACACTTTTTATATTGAATCAAACGATGGGAGCGTGTTGGTTTTGAATAATGATAAAATAATTGACAACGATGGTTCGCATGGCATTTCTGAAGAAACTGCATCTATTTCATTAAAGGCCGGAATGCATAAAATTGAAGCTAAATATTTTCAACTTGGCGGTGGTCGGCACTTAAAAGTGGCATGGCAAAGTCCTGATTTTAAAAAAGTAGAAATTCCTGCCAACGTATTATTTCATTAACAATTATTTTTTTATATTCGCTAAACCGTTTTAGCTTTGTCGCCATTTAATGACAACTGGTAGAAACGATAACAGAATTCTGTTGAAAGTAATTTTCAGATTAGTTCTATAAATTGGATTTCTAAATAAAAACGTCAAAATAAAAAATAATTTATGAGTAGTTTTCAAGTAATTTCACCAATTGATGGAAGTGTTTACGCTGAATGTCAGCAGCATACCAAAGAAGATTATGACAAAGCATTGTCAGTGGCTAAAAGCGCTCAAAAATCATGGCGAAACCTTTCTGTCGCCAAGCGCAAATTATATATTGAAAAATTTGCAGCTTCCCTCGAGGAATCGAAAGATAGGATTAGTGAGGAACTTACCTGGCAAATGGGGAGACCAATTAGTCATACTCCTTTTGAAGTTGGAGGTACATTAGAAAGAACAAGGGGAATGCTTAAACTGGCTGAGAGTTCTCTTGCTGATATTCTTGTGGATGAGATTCCCGGTTTTAATCGTTACATAAAAAAAGAACCATTGGGAACCGTGTTTGTAATTCCTGCATGGAATTATCCATTTATGATCGCGGTGAATACAATTGTTCCTGCTTTGCTTGCCGGAAATGCGGTTATACTGAGACATTCGGCTCAGACACCTCTGGTTGCCGAACGGTTTGCCGATGCGTTTAAAGCAGCAGGTTTACCAGACGGATTATTTCAATACCTTCACCTCTCACATTCTGATACTGCGGATGTTATCAGAGATGAAAGAATAAATTTTGTGTCTTTTACTGGCTCGGTAAATGGAGGTCACCAGATTCAAAAAGTAGCAGCAGAACGATTTGTTGGTGTTGGCCTGGAACTTGGCGGCAAAGACCCTGCCTATGTTTGCGAAGATTCAGATCTCGATTTTGCGGTTGAAAATTTGGTAGACGGTGCATTTTTTAATACCGGGCAATCGTGTTGTGGTATTGAACGAATTTACGTTCACGAGAAGGTTTACGATCGATTTGTTGAAGGTTTTGTGGAATTAACCAGGAAATACAAACTTGGAAATCCGATGGATAAAGATACCAATATTGGTCCGGTTGCTAAAAAGGGTGGTGCTGAAACGGTTGTAAATCAAATTAAAGCAGCTGTAAAAGCAGGTGCCCGTGCTTTAATCGATCCAGCATTATTTCCGCAAACCGAATTGGGAGATAATTATCTGGCTCCACAGGTTCTTGTTGATGTTGACCATTCAATGGAAATTATGACCGAAGAGAGTTTTGGCCCAGTGGTGGGCATCATGAAAGTGAAAAACGACGAAGAAGCACTAGCTTTGATGAATGACAGTAAATATGGATTAACAGCGTCTATCTGGACAAAAAATGAAGACAAGGCAATCGAAATCGGAAATAAGGTAGAAACTGGTACTTTGTTTATGAATCGCTGCGATTATCTTGATCCGTATTTGCCTTGGGTTGGTGTAAAAAATACCGGACGAGGTTGTACGCTGTCGTTAGTTGGTTACGATCAGCTTACCAGACCTAAATCGTATCATCTTCGTGTGAAAATTTAATACATAAATTACTCATTCATAAAAATAATAAAATGACCAATAAAAGACATACATACTCATATCCCACAATAATTGAATATGGCCCCGGTGCCATGAAAGATTTTACCTCGATTGTAAAAGGCAAAGGATTAAAAAAGGGTTTAATTGTTACTGATGCAGGAATCGAAAAAGTTGGTACAGCGCAGGAATTAAAAGATTATTTCAATGCGGTAGGTATTGATACAGTAATATTCAGCGGTGTAAAATCGAATCCGACAGAAGAAAATGTGCTTGCTGGAACAAAGGTATTTAAAGAATCAGCTTGCGATTTTATCGTTGGTCTTGGAGGAGGATCACCCATCGATGCCGGAAAAACCATTAAAGTAATGGCGACACACGATGGTCCGATGGCGAAATACGACGACACGAAAGGAGGAGATAAATACATAAAAGATAATATGCCTCCTTTTTATGCGATTCCCACAACTGCAGGTACTGGTAGCGAAGTAGGCAGAAGTAGTGTGATCAATATCAATAATATAAAAACGATTATTTATTCGCCATTTATGATGCCGGATATTGCGGTGTTAGATCCTATAATCACCGTTTCGCTTCCTCCAAAATTAACTGCTGCTACAGGTGTGGATGCTTTTGTTCATAATCTTGAGGCGTATATTATGGAAACGTTTCATCCCATGGCCGACGGAATGGCAAAAGAAGCAATGGCAATGTGTGTAAATAATCTGTCGGTTGCCGTGAATAATGGTTCGGATATAAATGCCAGAGGAAATATGCTCATGGCTTCTGCAATGGGTGCAATTGCTTTTCAAAAAGGATTAGGATTAAATCACTCCATTGCACACGCACTTGGCGTATTTTATGATATGCACCACGGCTTGGCCAATGCAGTTGTACTTACCGAGGTTATGCGATATAATCTTTCTCAGGATTCTGTTCGTAAAAAGTATGCATCTCTCGGTAATATATTTGGTGTTCCTAACGATGCAGAAGCCGTCATTGAGGTAGTTGACAAGTGGTTGCAGTCGCTTGAAATGAATAAAAAATTATCGGAGTTGGGCGTTGGTTCAGACAAATTTGAAGCACTCGAAGCGTATGCTTTAGAAGATCCTTGTTGCCAGCTTAATCCTAAAAAAGTTGAAAAAGGAGATGTAGTTTCAATTTTAGAAAAACTTTTATAAGCATCCATAAAAATATGATAAAAGCAATCACTTTTGATTTGTGGGACACGGTTTTTATTGACGACTCTGATGAGCCAAAACGTAAGGCCGCCGGAAGATTGTCAAAAAAAGAAGAGCGGAGAGCCTTAGTTTTGGAATATGCAAGAAAGCATAAAGATATTTCAAAAGAACTCGCAGATTCTGTTTACAATGCGGTTGACGCTGCTTTCAGTAAAGTATGGCACAGTCAATTTGTAACCTGGAAAGTTGCTGAAAGAATGGAACTTATTTTTAAAGGTTTATGTATTGAGCTCCCATCTGACGAAATGGATGAAATTGTAAAACTCCATGAAGAAATGGAACTTGAATTTCGTCCCGACTTTATTGTTGGAGTGGGCGATGCCATTGCCGAATTGCATAAATCGTATAAACTTGGGGTTATTTCTGACGCTATTTTTAGCCCGGGTCGCGTATTGCGGGAATTATTAAAAGGAGAAAATCTTCTGAAATATTTCGATCATTTTGTTTTTTCTGATGAAATCGGTCATTCGAAACCCCAGCCAGTTGTATTTGAATCCGCTTACAAAAAATTTGGAGTTCAGCCCCATGAATTGGTTCACATCGGCGATCGCGAACACAACGATATTATCGGGCCAAAGAATGTTGGAGTCGGTGCTCTATTGTGTACGGCCTCTTTAAATAGGGGAAGCGAAAATACCCAGGCAGATGCCATCTTTAGCGATTATAAAGATTTGCCGTCGATCCTCAGTTCATTAAATGCTTGAGTTTTCCTGAAAAATATAAAAATTGAATAACAAAATATGAGTAAATAATCCTCGGGGCAAGCCCACGAGGCATTGAAGAAAATATTTTTGGATCCCGAGGCAAGCCTCGAGGTATTAAACCTTAATGAGAATAAAAAGTTAAAATTTCTGATTGTCGATGGATATGCAAAGGCGAGCAGAGATCAATTTGAAGAGTGTGGAATGACACCTGCGGGAGAGTTATACGCCATTTTATTACTGAAACATTTGCCTGATGCTGAATATGATATCATTTATTCAAGCGATCCTGGCGTAACTGTTCCGGATGAGGAGGGTTTAAAAAGTTATGATGCCATTTTATGGCCGGGATGCAATCTTACCGTTTATCACGATCATGACGAGCGGGTGGTAACAATGGTTAAATTGGCAAAGGCTGGTTTTGCTATCGGGTTGCATCAATTTGGTAGTTGCTGGGCGGCTCAGTTAGCTGTTTATGTTGCTGGTGGGGAAGTTAAACCCAATCCCAAAGGCCGGGAAATGGGAGTTGCCAGAAAAATATTTTTGACCGATGAAGGGAAAAAGCATCCGATGTACGATGGTAAAACGGAAGTTTTTGATGGATTTATCAGTCACGACGATATGATCACAAAATTACCCGAAGGTTGTACTTGTTTGGCATCGAACGATTTTACCCAGGTGCAGGCAGTTGAGGTCGTTTTCGAGAAGGGCGTTTTTTGGGCCACACAGTATCATCCTGAATATAACTTGTATGAAGTTGCCCGTTTGATAATTGCCCGGGAAGAGAAATTGACATGTGAAGGATATTTTAAAAATCATGCGGATTTAATAGAATATGTTGAACAACTGGAAACCATTTACAAGGATTCTTCTCGCAAAGATCTTCGTTGGAAACTTGTGATAGACGGTGATCTTCTTTCAGACGATGTTCGGGAACTTGAATTTGCAAATTGGCTGAAGAAAAGGGTCATTCCAAATACATAATAGATTTTAATTTTATCTCAACTATTAATACACCAAAAACTACATTCAAAAAAATATTATGGCACTACTAATAGAGAAAGGTCCTTATCGTAAATGGCAATACAAAATCTTTTCGGCAACGTGGATCGCTTACATTGGCTACTATTTTGCTCGAAAGGCATTTTTTGTCGTAAAAAGCGATATGGCCGGAAGCTTGGGAATAAACACCATCGAACTGGCACATTTAGGTACAGCATATCTTGTGTCGTACATGGTTGGGCAATATTCAAGTGCCTATTTTGGTCGTAAATTGGGGCCGAAATATTTGCTGATATTTGGAATGGGGATATCATTGGTTTGCAACATAGTTTTTGGAGCATCGAATAGTTATTGGACGATTCTTTTGTTTTTGAGTTTGAACGGTTTAGCGCAGGGTACGGGATGGCCTGGTTGTATAGGGAGTTTGGCGTATTGGTTTAAGCGGAAGCAAAGGGGAAGTATTCTTGGTGTTTGGTCAACAACCTATCAGGTCGGTTCGGTGCTTGCTACGGGTTTTGCAGCGTACATGTTAGGTCATTACGGCTGGAGATGGTCCTTTTATGGTGCTTCAATGGTATTGATGGTTATCTGGATAGCTGTATATTATTTGCACCCAAATCGTCCGGAGGATGTTGGTCTCGAACCTTTGTATGACGAAGACGATGAAGTCGTTAAAAATGTAGATGGGAAGCAGGTTGAATCAAAGGAGAAAGGGCTTGGGTGGAACAGAGAAATAGTTTTTACGATTATTACTATGGGGCTGATTTATTTTGGGATTAAATTTCTGCGGTATGCGCTATGGAGTTGGGTTCCTTTCCTTCTAAGAAATAACTTTGGTCAGGCGGGCGACGATGCCGGATATATTTCCACGGTATTTGATCTTTTCGGATTTTTAGGGGTGATATTTGCGGGATTTGCTTCCGATAAATTATTCAAAGGAAGGAGGTCTTTTCTCTCTTTCTTAATGCTGTTTTTAATGGCACTCTCCTTTTTTATGATGTATACCATGGGCTCAACAAGTTTATTGTATTTTACCATTTCAATGGGACTGGCAGGTTTTATGCTTTATGGTCCCGATTCTTTAATTTCGGGTGTTGGAGCCATTGACGTTGGCACGAAACGAGGAGCTTTGGTCGCAGCTGGGATAATTAATGGAACGGGTTCAATCGGGCCGATTTTCCAGGAAGAAATTATTGGCTGGATGTATGTAAAATACAATCAAGAACTCACACCAATCTTTATTCTTCTGGTGGTAGTCGCCTCGGTAACCGCATTCATCACTCTTGTTCTTTGGTTGCGATCTCGCAAGAGTGAGGTTAAGTTGTAGATGTTTTCATATAGCTGACAGAATATTATTAATCATTTCAATCCTAAATTTTTTTGATGAATCGGATTGAATTACAGAACATTAACTATAAATAATAAAAATGAATTTCAAACTAATTTTATCAGCAATTCTTGTCGTACTATTAATTAGTTGCAGTCAATCCGTAAAAACGGTAAAAGTTTTACAGGTGCCCGGTAAAGATCAGTTTTGTAAAATTGATATCGATGGAGTTACCGTGCTTCCAAGTGGCAGATATGCTACACCCGCCGGCGAAGTTTTGCGCATTACAAACGACCCATACGGAATGGCTATTTCACCCAATGGAGAAAAAGTAGTAACACTTCATAACGGTGTATTTACAATTATCGATTTAACATCGTTAAATGTGCAAAGAATACCGAGTTATGATGGAAAGATATCGTCTCCACTGTCAAAAGGTTCATTTTTAGGTGTTGCTTTTTCAACCGATTCCAAGTCGGTATATTTAAGTGGAGGTGACAATGGAGCGATAATTAAATATGACGTTGAAAATCTGGTTAGACAAGATTCCATTTCATTGGACGGCAAAGTAAACGGAGAAGATTATCAGGATAGTTTTACTTCAGATCTAATGCTCAATCCTGATAAAAATGAATTATTAGTTCTTGATAGAGGGAATTTTAGATTGGTTCGTATTGATCTGGCTACTAAAAAAGTCACCGCCTCAATTAAAGTTGGTCGCCAGCCTTTTGGTATTGCCATGAGTCCCGATAAAAAACAAGCTCTGGTTGCAAACGTAGGTATGTATTCTTATCCGTTGGTTGTAGGTGCTAATCCTCATAACATCGAAGATCTGAGGATTTCACACCATCCTTATGGAAATAATACACCCGAATCTATCAACGGCACTTTGGTTGAAGGCAAGCAAATTCCAGGTTTAGGAAGCCCTAATCATCCTGACGCCATGAGCGTATTTACCATTGATCTGGATAAAAATATGGTAATCAACAAATTTAAAACAGGTTATTTGATTGGTGAAACAGTTGAAGATGCGGAAGTTGTTGGTGGTGCAAGTCCGAATTCAATTGCTGTTGGAAAACAATTTGCTTACGTAACAAATGCCACAAACGATAACATTACAATAATTGATCATATTACTCAGGAAATAGTTGGTCATATTCCAATCAAAGTAGATAAACGTATTGATAATTTACGTGGTTTATTACCTTTTGGAATTACCATGAGCAAGGACGAAAAAACCTTGTATGTTGCTCTTTTAGGATTCAACGCTGTGGCTGTAATTGATATTCCATCCCAAACTACGAAAGGATTGATTCCTTCCGGTTGGGGCCCAACCAGAGTGGAATTGTCTAACGACGAAAAAAGCATTTACATTGTTACTTGCAGGGGTTTAGGTGCTGGGCCCAATGGTGGTGCGGGTTTTGTCGCGCCAATTCAAGGTAACTCGGTTAGTCAGATCCAGTTGGGCAGTTTTCAAAAGGTAAGTATGCCGTCTGACGAAGAGCTCGCAAAATATACTAAGCAAACCATCGATAATACTTTTATTGAAACAACAATTGAGGATGATGGAAAAAATCCATTGCCTCCATTACCGGGTTTACGTCAAAGTCAAATTAAACATGTGGTATATATCACCAAAGAAAACAGAACGTACGATGAGGTATTTGGGCAACTGAAGGGTGCTGCCGGTGATAGTACTTTGGCCCGGTATGGTATTAATAATACTTACACTTTACCCGATTCTCTAAAAGAAATGTTTCCGAATTTGAGAATTGCCCCAAACCACATAAAAGCGGCTAAACAATATTCTTTTTCAGACAATTACTATTGCGATAGCGATGCTTCGGTACATGGACACCATTGGCTGGTCGGGGTAATTCCCAACGAATGGGTGGAATCAAATGCCAGTACAAGCAAAACTGTTATGCCTTTTTCAAAAGCAGAAGGGCGCCGGTTCCCAAAAACAATTGGAAGTGTTGACCCCGAAGATTATGCGGAAATTGGTGGACTTTGGGAAGCACTGGAAAGACAAAATGTTGAGTTTTATAATTTTGGTCAGGCGAACGAAAGTGGTCACGAAAGAGAAGAATGGTTCGACACGAATACCGGAGCTGCTCATGGAGTAATGATACCCATGCAAAATGCACTGTTCACAAGAACCAGTCATAATTATGCCGGTTATAATATGTCAATTCCCGATCAATATCGAATGGATCAATTTGAATTGGAATTCACAAAAAAATGGATAGACGGCAACGATGAAATGCCTGCTTTTGTTAGCATGATGATTCCAAATGATCATGGAACAAGTCCCGATGCAGAACAAGGATATCCATATCGTCAATCTTACATGGTTGACAATGATCTTGCTGTGGGCCGTGTATTACATTTTTTATCAAGAACGAAATATTGGAAGGATATGCTTGTAATTATTACTGAAGACGATCCGCAGGGTGGAGTTGACCATATTGATGCTCATCGATCCATTCTAATGATGGCGGGACCGTATGTGAAAAAAGGCTATGTTTCGCACACACATGCCAACTTTGGGTCCATTCTCAAAACCATGTATAATATTTTGAATGTTCCTTATGTAAATCATTTTGATGTAACCGCTTCTTTGTTACAAGATTTTTTTACTGATGAGCCTGATTTTACACCTTACACTTTGGAACGACATGACGATCGTATTTACGATGCAGAACTTTCCATGAAAAAATACCACAAAACAATTGATTGGCGAAAAATTGAGCAAGGCCCTGCAATGGATAATGTGGATGATGCTATTGAAGATTTTAAGAAAAATAATACGGAAAAATAAACACAGGTAATTACCATTTGCTTTTATATGAAAGATAAAAAACCAGGAATATTATCACGCAGGGATTTTATGAATAGACTCATTGACTCTGGTATTGTGATAGGTGGGGTGAGTTTATTTGGAAAACAAATTCTGGCAAGCGAAAACAACAACCCAGTTCGTCGTTTTCATATAAGCCTGCAAGCTAAAGCCTGGAAAATGAATCCGGAACTTATAGGTTTGATGAAAGAGGCAGGTATTACAGATGTTTGGATGGCTTCGTACTTGCAAGGGAAATGGTTTCATACCCCAGAAGAGTTAAAAGAATCCGCAGACTTTTTAGAATCCAAAGGATTTAAATCTCATGTACTGACGGTTCCGTTGGGGCACCCGGGAAATGCCTTGGATCCTGCAAATGAGTCTCTGTCTGATACAAAAGAAAATTGGAAAAATGCTCGTACTGTCGATGGTAAACTGTTTTCAGGAACTTCGATCCACTCGCCTGTGGTTGAAGATAATATTGCAGCACACAAATTACTTGCTGCCGAAGAATTCGATGTGCTTTTTCTCGATGATGATTTCCGTTTGGCCAGATCCCCCGGACAAATTGGTGGTTGTTTCTGCGACGAGTGTAAAAATGAATTCCTGCAAAAATACAATTACGGATCTGATGATTGGATTGTTCTGATTGATTCTGTGGAAAAGCGAAATCCAACGAAAATTCTGCGCTCGTGGGTTAAATACATCTGCGATAAAGAATACGATATGTTTGTGGCTCTTCAAAAAGCCACTCCACAAATGGAAATTGGAATTATGGTGATGTATTTTGGCGCCGAAAAAGCTGGTATTGCGCTTGATAAATATCGTGATGTTCCTTTTAGAGTGGGGGAAATGATGTTTGGAGATAAAGATTTTGGTCGGCTAAAAGGAAAAACGGATGAATTGTTTAGTGCCTTATTTCACATGCGATTTATCAAACCCGAGTTGGCTTATAGTGAATCTACTGCTTATCCGCAAGATGCACTTTCGGCGAAAAACATGGCAGCAAAGCTAAACGTGTCCCTGTTTTCTGATGTCCGCAATACGATGTTCATGAGTGGAATCCAGCCTTTTCCTATAGAGTACTGGAAAACTCTTGCTCCGGCAATGAAAAAGTCTGCTCAAATACACGAAGAAATTGCCGGATTAAAACCAAGTGGTCCATTTAAACATTTTTGGGGATGGGATAGCCGGCTGATTGGAAAAGATAAACCATTCAGTTTGTTTCTAGCTTCCGGAATTCCGTTTGAAGTTGTTGATGAGGTTACTGAGGACGGTTGGGTATTTCTCTCCAACGAAGATGCTAAGTCTGTTGTGGAAGGTAGAGTAGTGGCAAAGAGTAATAATCTTGTTGTACGAAAAGAAGCAGAAAAAAAGGGGACTAATTTTATTGAATTGGATGAAACGCCGGATGATATTTTTGCTTTCAAAAAACGTATTATTCCAGCTCTTAAAAATATTCCTTACGTTGAAGGAGATACTCCGGCAATATTTTCATGGTATCCAATCGCAGGTAAAGCGCTGTTGTGGAATGTAAATGAGGAAAATCAGGATTATAACATTGTTCGAAATGGTGAAATTATCCATTCTGTATCAATTGACGGACTGGATGTTATGCTAATTCATGTGGGGTAAAATAGTATCATAAAAGTCCACTTTTTTTGTGTTCACTAAGTTCTTTAAATTCTATTTTTGAAAATGATGAAACTTTTAATATTCACAATTCTGCTTTTCTTTGTTACAATTTTTAGTAATTGCACCAATTCAAATTCAAGCAAAAATAATTATGCAGCTCTGGTAAATCCATTTATTGGCACCGTTGGAAATGGAAACACCTTTTTAGGCCCTGTCCTTCCTTACGGAATGGTTCAACTCGGTCCATATTCACGCTATGACGAAGATATGAATTCGGGTACGATTTATGGTTTTAGTCATACACATGTTAGCGGCATGGCGGGTGGAGGAAACACAACTCCGGGTAGCGTTATTTTTATTCCGGTAACGCTTAATCAGCAAGAGAACAATGGTGATTCTGTGCTTATAAAACGGGTTTATAAATCTTTTTTTAAACACAGTAACGAAATTGCGTCTCCGGGTTATTACAGTGTAATTTTGGATGATTATAATATTAAAGCAGAATTAACAGCAAGCAACAGAACCGGACTTCATAAATACACATTTCCTGAAACAAAAGATGCAGCTATTATTTTGAAATTGGGAAACGGATCGTTAACCGTAAACGACAATGAAATCTCTGGATCGAACAATGGAAAAGTATTTTTTGTTGCACAATTTTCGAAACCGGTTAAATGTTTCGAAATTTCAAACAATGACAAAATTATTGATAACACTCAAATAAAAGAAGGTGATAACATAAACTGCATTTTTAATTTCGAGACCAAAAAAAAGGAAGAAATTTTGCTGAAAGTTGGGATTTCGACGGTGAGTGTCGACGGGGCAAGAAACAACCTTAAAAAAGAGTTGCCTGGTTGGGATTTTAACGAGGTAAAAGAAAATGCCAAAAATGTCTGGAACAAGGAATTGAGTAAAATCCAGGTTGAAGGTGGGACGAAAACGGAACAAACTATTTTTTATACTTCTCTTTATCATTCCATGTTCCATCCCAATATATACATGGATGTAGACAGAAAGTACCGAAGTACCAACGGTGAAATTTATACGGCAAGCGATTTCGATAACTATACCAACTTTTCGTTGTGGGATACTTTTCGCGCTTTGCATCCACTTTATTCAATCATAAACAGGAAGCTTACTTCTCAGTTTATCCGCACATTTCTGGAACGTTACGACCACAATGGTAGAATGTTGATTATGGAGTTTGACGGTGTTGAAGGCGATCAACCGCCGATGATTGGATACCACTCGCTTTCGGTTCTTGCAGATGCTTATGTAAAAGGA
Source organism: uncultured Maribellus sp. (assembly GCA_964476535.1). GTDB lineage: Bacteria > Bacteroidota > Bacteroidia > Bacteroidales > Prolixibacteraceae > Draconibacterium. The sequence continues at coordinate 31,548 of CAYZBC010000005.1, read as the reverse complement.
ATCAGGGATTACGATGTTCCAAAAGCTTATGAGGCGATGAAAAAACTGGCAGACAATCTGGTTCGTCCTGAAAAGGAATTATATCTGCAATACGGTTTTATTCCGTCCGATTTGAAAGGACAGGATGTTTCCCGAACATTAGAGTATAGTTATGACGATTGGTGTGTAACCCGGCTTGCGAAAGATTTTAACAATGAAGACCTGGTTTATTACGGACAGCGGGGAGATTTTTACAAAAATCTATTTTTAAAAGACAAAAATTTTATGATTGGGCGAAAAAGTAATTTTCAGTTTATTTCCGATTTCGACCCAATGGAAACCACCGGACATTATACCGAAGCAAATGCGTATCAATATTCAACTTTTGTTCCTCAGGATGTTGAAGGATTAATTGAGTTAATGGGCGGCGATAAAAATCTTGAAAATTGGCTGGATTCTTGTTTTTCTGTTCAACCCGATTTTTCTAAAATAAATGTGCGCGATGTTACAGGACTTATTGGACAATATGCACACGGGAACGAACCCAGCCACAACATTGCCTATTTGTATAATTATGCAGGTGCACCATGGAAAACTCAAAAAATGGTTCGGCAGATTCTAACAACACTTTATGCTGATACGCAAAATGGAATCGATGGAAATGAAGACTGCGGACAAATGTCTGCGTGGTATGTGATGAGTGCGATGGGAATTTATTCAGTAACCCCCGGATTGGATTATTATGTGATTGGCAGCCCTGTTTTTGATAAAGTGACCATCAACCTTGAAAACGGGAAAGAGTTTGAAATTATCGTAAAAAACAACGGCAAAAAGAGTGTGTATATCCAGTCGGCCAGCTTGAATGGTCAACGCTATTCAAAAACATATTTGAAAAATGATGACATTTTGAATGGCGGGAGTCTGGTTTTTAAAATGGGCGACACACCGAATAAAGAATGGGGAATGATTAAAGAAGATCGCCCGTATTCTCCTGAGAAAAAATTTAGATATGCAAAAGCGCCAAAAATTGATTTTTCGGATATTCTGTTTCTCGACAGCCGAACGGTAACGCTTTCGGGAGAAGAACCGGGAGCAAAAGTCTATTATACTTTGGATGGAACAGAGCCAACAGAAAATTCAATTCGCTACACAAAACCAATAATTATAAAAACAACATCGGTACTAAAAACCAGAAGTTTTGTCGATGGCATTTACCCCAGTTATCCGATAACGGTAACTTTCAAAAAGATTGATATGCTTGAAGCAGTGCATCCAACGGGACTAGAACCCGGAGTAAAATATTTTTATCGCGAAGGAAGAGGTGTGAGGAGTGCAAAAGACCAGAAAGTTGCTCCTGTTCTTGACACGGGTATTTTGAAGACTTTTAATGTGGATGTAATTAAAGATGACCGTCCATTTGGTTATAATCTGGAAGGATATATAAAAGTACCCGAAACCGGAGTTTACACTTTTTGGCTGGAGGCCAATGATGGCGCTGTTTTATATTTGAATGGAAAACTGATTATTGATAATGATGGTGGGCATAGATCACAGCGACTGGATTCAAAAATAGGATTAAAGAAAGGTTGGCATCCAATAAAAGTAGATTATTTTCAGCAGGGATTAGCAAAAAACCTAATTCTTATTTGGGAAGGTCCAGGTGTGGAAAATCAACCGGTTTCTGCAAGTTTTTTATATCATTGAAGAAATTCATAAAAGTTTTGTATTGGATGAAAACATATCTTCTGGTATAAAAAGGAAGTTTTGCGATTGCATTAAGTTTTGTTTTTCAATTAGAATAAATACTTTTGCTAAACTGATTTAGCCGATATTTAAAAAACGATTTGTAAACCATTTATAACATGAAAAAAACATCTCTAAATGATATTGCCAAGAAATTAGGCGTTTCCAAAACGTTGGTTTCGCTTGTATTAAATGGCAAAGGAAAAGAAAATCGCATTAGCGATGTGGTTTGCGAAAAAGTAATTCAAATCGCAAAAGAGATGAATTATCAGCCCAACCAATTGGCAAAAGGATTACGCACTGGAAAAACAAACACCATCGGTTTAATTATTGCCGATATTGCCAATCCATTTTTTGGAAAATTGGGGCGCGAGATCGAAAGAGAAGCAGCTCGAAAAGGATACCGGGTAATTTTTTGCAGTTCTGATGAAAGTGCTGAAAAATCGAAACAGCAAATCGAGATGTTGTTACAGGGGCAGGTCGATGGTTTTATTATTTCGCCTCCAATGCATAGCGAGGAACAGATTTTAAATCTTGCAAGAGATAAAAAACCCTACGTGTTGATTGATCGCTACTTTCCCGAAATTGATTCTAATTACATTATTATCGATAATCAGGAGGCCGCGTACGATGCAACCATGCATTTAGTTGATAAAGCGTATAAAAAAATTGCCTTTATAACAATAAATGCCGATTTGGTAAATATGAAAGACAGGCTAATTGGTTACAAAAAAGCTTTATTGGATTCAGGGCTTCCGATAGATAAAAACCTTATAAAAGTGTTGCCATTTTCGCATGAAATCAAAGATGTTCATAATGCGATTAAACAGTTAATCGGAAAAGATAAAAAGGGAATTGATGCAATTCTATTTGCAACCAGCAAAGTTGGAGTAATGGGTATTGAAAGTTTAAGTTTGCTGGGGTTAAAAATACCTGACGATGTTGCTGTGGTAAGTTTCGACGATCCGGATGCTTATAAAATATGTTCTTCACCAGTAACTGCAATTGCACAGCCATTGGCTGACATTGGAAAAATGGCAGTACAAGTTTTATTATCAGAAATAAAAAATCCGGGAAGCAGTATTAAAACCCAAAAAATTACTTTGAAAACAAATTTCGTGACTCGGAAATCTTGTGGCTCATAATTTTTTGTATTCTTAAATTGTAGTTGCTTATTCCTTTTTGAAATTGGGAAGAACATCATAAAAATTGATTTTATAATGGTAAACAATTTAGTTCTAAATATACTATTTCAGGAAAAGGTCTATAATCCAAAACATCCAATTTATGAAAATTATTATTCGACTAATCGTACTGTTAATTGTTCCTTTAATCATTTCATCGTGTAATTTTTTTGAAAAGGAAAAGGTTCAACCTGTAAATCTGCGCTGTGAAAATCTGGAGAATCCCATTGCAATAGATATTGCGTCTCCTTTTTTAAGTTGGAATTTGGTTTCTGAAAAAAGAGGGCAGTTACAATCTGCTTTTCAGATTTTGGTTTCAGACAGTAGAGATATATTAAACAAAAATGTTGGTGAGTATTGGAATACTGGTAAGGTTGAATCCGATTTTTCGGTCAATGTAAAGTACAAAGGCAAATCGTTAAAGTCAAGAGATGTTTTATACTGGAAAGTGAAAGTATGGAATGCTGAAGATGAAGAGTCAGATTGGAGTGAAATTTCAAAATGGGAAATGAGTTTTTTGGAGCAGACCGACTGGCAGGCAAAGTGGATTGGAATTGCTCAAGATGAAAATCCTCTTTCCTATGAAACCGACCCGGCTCCTTACTTTAGGAATGAGATAAATTTAACAGAGAAAATTAAATCGGCGAAGGTTTATGTTTCTGGATTGGGTTTTTACGAATTGTATTTGAATGGTACTAAAGTTGGCGACCATGTTCTGGCTCCGGCTCAAACAAATTACGATAAAAGGGCGCTGCCAAAATTACTTTATCATTACGATGATCAATCCACCACCCGTGTTTTTTACAATACATTCGATGTGACAAATCAACTGCAAAAAGGTGAAAATGTAATCGGGATGATTCTCGGAAATGGATGGTACAACCAACGCGACAGAACGGTTGAAGGCGATTTGTGGTATTCAACTCCTCGTTTAATTTTTCAGATGGAAATTGAATACGCTAGTGGAAAAAAAGAAACGGTTGTCAGTAATGAAGATTGGAAAGTTGCAACAGGTCCCTTGCTTCATGATGGAATATTTACCGGCGAAATTTTTGATGCACGTTTAGAAAATGAAAGTTGGAATGTGCCTGGGTTTAATGCTGAAAATTGGCAGAAAGCACAACTGGTAACAGCTCCAACAGGAAAAATGGAATCGCAACTTGCACCGCCCGATAAGGTGATTCGAACTTTTAAACCGGCAACAATTTCAACAAACGAGGACGGTTTAATTGTCGTTGATGCCGGTGAAATGATTTCTGGGTGGGTACGACTTCGCATCAATGAAAAAAGTGGGCAAGAGATTTCAATGCGTTTCATCGAAGAGTTGGGAAGCAATTATGGACAGAAAGATATTTACATTTCAAATGGAAGTGGCAATGAAATTTACGAGCCCCGTTTTACCTGGCATGCTTTCCGTACCATTGAAATAAGCGGAATTACACATCAACTTACCAAAGACGATATTGATATTGTAGTGGTAAATACCGATGTTACTTCGGTTGGCAATTTTGGTTGTTCCAACGAACTTTTCAATAAAATACAGGAAAATTACATCCGCACACAATTAGGGAATTTCCATGGAAGTATTAGCAGCGATTGTCCGCATCGCGAAAGGCTGGGTTACACAGGTGACGGTTCAATTTTGGTAGAATCATCTATTTTGAATTTCGACATGACTAACTTTTACCAAAAGTGGACAAACGATATGGATGATGCCCGGAATAAAAAGACGGGATTTGTTCCGCACACAGCGCCTTATTGGGGAGGTGGTGGAGGACCTGCCTGGGGTTCGGCTTATGTAATAACGCCTTGGTTCAATTATTTGTATTATGGCAATTCGCGTATTCTTGAACAACATTATTCGGGAATGAAACAGTGGGTTGAATACCTGGGAACACGAACCGATGAAAACGGGATTGTGGTTCGCGAAGAACCTCGGGGCTGGTGTTTGGGCGACTGGGCAACTCCCGGTAAAATTGAAATTCCACCAGCTTTTGTGAATACTTGTTACTATTTCTATGTTACCGATTTAATGTCAAAAATAGCAACAGTTCTGGGCAATGAAAGCGACGCTGAATATTTTAAAAAACTTGCGGCAGAGATAAAAGAGGTAATCAATTCTCGTTTTTTTGATAAAGATAAAAAACAGTATTGGGAAGGCAGACAAGGAGCGAATGTATTTGCATTGGCATTTGGAATTGTGCCGGAAGAACATATTAAAGATGTGCTAAAAAATCTCGCTGAAAATATAAATAAAAACAAGGGACATTTAGATACCGGAATTCTGGCAACTCCGCTTTTACTCGATATTCTTACAAAATACGGAATGGAAGATCTGGCTTTTTCAATAATGAATCAGCGTGATTTTCCGGGATTTGGTGATTATATTTTAGGAAAAGATGCAACAACATTGTGGGAAAACTGGAATGGGGATTCTTCGCACAGTCACCCGATGTACGGGAGTGTTATCCGTTGGTTTTATCAGGCCGTGGCTGGAATTTATCCAGATGTAGAAAATCCGGGATTTAAAAATGTAATCATTAAACCAGCTTTGTGTGGCGATCTCTCTTTTGCTTCGGCAGATTACAATTCGATAAATGGAAAAATCACGAGCAACTGGAAATTGCGGGATGGTGACTTTCATTTAAATATTGAAATTCCTGCAAATTCAACAGCAACGGTTTTTATTCCTGCTGAAAGTCAGGCAAAGATTACTGAAGGAGGAAAAGACATAGATAAAGTTTTGGACGTTGAATTTATCAAAATAGAGAATAATAGGGCAGAGTATAAAGTTGGCTCGGGTAAATACAGCTTTATTTCAAAAAATGTGGCTTCATTTATTCAGTCGGTTATGCACACATCAACGTCGGTTATTTTGCCAAAAGACACTCTTTTTACCAAACCTGCTAAAGCGCTGTTTTCGATTCATTCGGCTACTGAGGGAGCAAAAATTTATTATACAACCGACGGTTCAATTCCAACAGAAAAATCGATTTTATATGATACTCCTTTTTCGTTTGATAGTGGTTCAACAATAAAGGCAATTGCTTATAAAAAAAGTCTTTTACCGAGTTATATTCAAACCGAAATGGTAATATTTGTTGATCCAATAATTAATGGAATAAATTATACTGTTTACGAAGGAGAGTGGAAAGAGCAACCCGATCTCAGTAAACTAAAGGCAGTCTCCAGCGGCAGGCAATACGATTTTAATGTGAACCGAATTAAAAAGCGCGAAGATTATATTGCCATCATTTTTAACAGTTTTATTGAAATTGAAAAAGCGGGAGTTTATACTTTCTATTCATCAGCGAATAATGGGAGTTGGTTTTATATCAAAAATAAATTACTTGTTGATAATCCCTCCGGAACCGAAAGTGGCGATATCAGTTTGGGAAAAGGGAAGTATCCTTTAAAAATTATCTATTTTGAAAACGACGGAACCGAAAGTCTTGATGTATTTATGAAAGGTCCGGGAATTGAAAAGCAAACAATTCCGCCGGCAGTTTTATTTTTTGAAAAAAATTCGGGTTGATATGAATTGCCAAATTACATTGTCAAAGCATCAAAAAAATATTTTTAACACAAATTTATTGTTTCGTAAATCGTGTGGTTCATAAAAATGTTCTATATTCGCTAAACCGTTTTAGCTTATTTTAAGAAAACAAAGTTTTATGCAAACAAATACAACTGGATATTTTATTGGAATTGATATTGGGGGAACGAAATGTGCCATTGTTGTTGGTGACGAAAAGTTTAAAATCTTTAGACGAATTCAGTTCGAAACAAGAACAGAGAGGGGTTATTTAGAAATTCTGAATGAGTTTTTTAGTACTATGGATGAGTTGTTTCTGGAATTTCCAAAAGAACAATTTCAACAAATTGGTATAAGTTGCGGTGGCCCGCTCGATTCGAAAAAAGGGTTTATTTATTCTCCGCCTAATCTTCCCGGTTGGGACAATGTCCCGATCGTTGAATTGTTTCAAAAAAAGTATGGAATTCCCACTGCAATCCAAAACGATGCAAATGCTTGTGCGCTAGCCGAATGGTTGATGGGAGCGGGGAAAGGCGCCCAAAATATGATTTTTCTTACGTTTGGTACAGGAATGGGATCGGGGCTGATTTTAAACGGTCAGCTTTATGCCGGCACAAATGATTTGGGAGGAGAAGTAGGGCACATTCGGTTGGCAAAAGATGGTCCGGTTGGTTTTGGGAAAGCCGGTTCGTTTGAAGGATTTTGTAGTGGGGGAGGAATTGCACAACTCGCAAAAACGATTGTAAGCGAAAAGATTTCAACTGGGCAGAATGTTGAATTTTGCAGTGCTAACGACATCGAAAAATTAGATGCAAAAATGGTTGCAATTGCCGCTGGAAAAGGCGATCCGGTTGCTAATGAGATTATAAAAATTTCAGCTGAATATTTGGGAAAGGCACTGGCAATTTTGATAGATACTTTAAATCCACAGTGTATTGTAATTGGTAGTATTTATGCGCGCAACGAAATGCTCTTTAAACCGCATGTCGATCGGGTTCTTGAATTAGAAGCCATCCCGTCGGCAGTCGAAGTTTGCGAAATAAAACCTGCTCTTTTGGGCGATTCAATTGGAGATTACGCTGCCCTTTGTGTGGCGATTAACGAAAAATAATTTTAGAATAATTAAGGTGGAAAATAATATTCATATTCAGCAATTGATAAAAAGATACGGTCAGCTAGCCGGGTTGAAGGATGAGATTGAGAAGGCTGGAAAAACAATTATTAATTGTTATGAAAACGGAGGGAAAGTGCTGGTTTGTGGAAATGGAGGAAGTGCTTCTGATTCGGATCATATTGTAGGCGAATTAATGAAAAGTTTTGAAGGAAAACGCCCGGTTAACCAAACATTAAAAACAAATCTGGCAAATTTGGCCGGTGAGCGTGGGGAATATCTTTCTAGAAAATTGCAACAAGGTTTACCTGCAATTTCTTTAACGGCACATGCAGCTTTAACCTCTGCTGTTGCCAACGATATTGATGCGGATTTGATTTTTGCACAACAAATAACGGGATACGGAAATTCAGGAGATATTTTAATCGGAATGAGTACTTCAGGCAACTCTCGAAATGTGATTGATGCGCTAATTGTTGCAAAGGCAAAAGGTTTGCTTACCATTGGGTTTTCAGGCAAAACCGGAGGAAAAATGAAAGAATTTTGCGACATTTTGATTAATGTTCCGGAAACACGAACCGCTTTTGTTCAGGAACTTCATCTGCCTGTTTATCACATACTTTGTATGATAGTTGAAGATTATTTTTTTGTGAAGAATTGAGTTAATAAGTTTGTTGATATTTTCAAAATAAATAGAATATTATGAATAATAAAAGTACATCACAAATCTCGCGGAGGTCATTTATAAGTCGGGCTGCTGCCGGCAGTGCATTAATAGCAATGGGTCCGGTATCAAATCTTATGGCAAATGAATTACAACAGGTAGTTCCCTGGCCTGCTGACGCATCACAATTCAAGTTTCATATGATTGGCCACGCGCATATCGATCCGGTTTGGCTATGGTCATGGTCAGAGGGAGTCTCTGTTGTTCACAGCACTTTTCAGGCAGCCCTCGACCGGATGAATGAAACACCTGACTTTTGTTTTACTGCAAGTTCAGCTCAATTCTATCATTGGGTAGCTGAAAATGATCCGAAAATGCTGGAAGAAATCCGAAAACGTGTGGATGAAGGTCGATGGAATGTTGTTGGAGGATGGTGGGTTGAGCCAGATATGAATATCCCCAGTGGTGAAGCAATGGTAAGACAAGGTTTGTACGGTCAGCTAACTTTTCAGCGGTTATTGGGGCATCGTGCTACGGTTGCTACCAATCCTGATTCATTTGGGCATACAAGTACTTTACCCCAGATTATTAAATCGCAAGGCATGGAAAACTATATTTTTATGCGTCCTGGATCTCATGAAAAAGAAATTCCGGCTGATCTGTTTTGGTGGGAGGGTGTAGATGGAACAAAAGTTTTAACCTATCGAATTCAATACAGCTACAATAATACCAGAGATGTACGTGATCGGGTTGAACAAGTTGTGAATGAATATAAAGATCAACCGATGAAAAGTTTTTTATCCTATTATGGAGCGGGAGATCATGGAGGTGGACCAGCTAAAATCAATATTCGTTCAATAAATAAACTAAAAGAGGAAAAAGGAGCACCGGAAGTAATTTTCAGTACTACGGACCGTTATTTTGACGAAATGAGGGCTGATAAAAAATTGGAGTTACCGGTTGTCAAAGATGATTTACAACATCATGCAGTTGGTTGTTATACGGTTGAATCAGCAATTAAAAAAGGTAACCGGCAGTCGGAGACAGCTTTGGTAACTGCGGAAAAAATAAATGCAATAGGTTCAATGGTATGGGGAGTTAATTATCCGAAAAAGGAGTTTACAACAGCCTGGCAAAGAGTATTGTTTCTGCAATTTCATGATAGTTCTGCAGGAACTTCCCTGGTGGAACATTCTCAGGATGCAAAAGAAGGATATGGCTTTGCATTGGATGTGGCTCACCAGGCGACTACCATGGCTTTTCAGAAACTGGAATGGCAGATTCCTTCCGAAGATCCTGATTCCAGTTATATTGTCGTATTTAATCCGCATGCATGGGAAGTTCAAGGAAACATCGAATATGATTACAATTGGAATAGTAGCCATAAATCTTCGAGGGTAGAAGATGAAAATGGCAATCCTTTATTTCACCAATGGACAATAGGTTCGAGTCAAACAGGAAGTCGTAAAAAACTGGTTATCAATGCTAAAATTCCACCTTTTGGGTATCGTCAGATTCGTCTTTTAGATGGAGAAACTCCAAAGAACAAAACAGTGGCAAAAGCGGAAGGAAACAGACTTGAAAACGAATTCCTTCGTGTACAATTTTCGTCGAACGGAACGCTTGGTATTTTGGATAAGGAAACCGGAAAAGAATTATTTTCTGGAGGCGAAAGCGGTTGTAAAGCGGTAGTTATAAATGATCCAAGTGATACCTGGAGCCATAGCGTAAAATCTTTTTCAGATGAAATCGGGGCGTTTGACAATGCCGATATAAAAGTGCTTGAAAATGGTCCGCTACGGGCAATAATCCGGGTTATTACTACTTACGGTAATTCTAAGCTTACCATTGACTGGATACTCTGTTCCGGTTCCCGAAATCTGGAAGCAAGAGTTACTCTTGATTGGCACGAGCACCATAAAATGCTTAAATTTTCTTATCCTGTTGACGTTGAATCACCTGTAGCAACTTATGAAACTCCTTATGGAGTAATCGAACGCGAAACGAATGGAGATGAAGATCCAGGACAAAGATGGATTGATGTAACCGGAAATCGGGGTAGCAATGAATATGGACTTACTGTTATTAACGATGCAAAATATGGTTACAATGTAGTTGATAACGATTTACGAATTTCTATTGTTAGAGCTCCCGTATTTGCTCATCACAGACCAACGGTACTGGATACAAAGAAAGAATATGTTTGGATGGATCAGGGAATTCAAACATTCCGCATGTTACTAGTTCCGCATAAAGGTGCCTGGCAGGAAAATAACATCGTAAAGTTAGCAGATGAATTTATAGCTCCTTTAATTCCTATTTATCAGGGAATACATGGTGGATCGATGCCTAAATCAGGATCTTTTCTTTCGGCAGATTCCGACAATGTGCTTGTCTCTGCCATAAAATTATCTGAAGAAGGGGATGATTTGATTATTCGCTGCGTTGAAACTTTAGGATTATCAACCAGCACAACTGTCGATTTAAGGTTTGCTAACCGTAAATGGACAGGTAACTTCAATCCTTACGAGATAAAAACTCTTCGGATGGATAAAAATAGTAGGATTGTAAAAGAAGTAAACTTACTCGAGGAGTAATTTGACAATCAATAACTTAATGTTTTCAATGGTTCTGTTAATTAATAATTTAAAAACTAATAATTGTGAATAAATCAAAAATTGGAATGCAAAAGTTACTCCCTGTATTTCTGTCTTTTATGGTAATGGGCTTTGTCGATATAATTGGAGTAGCAACCAACTATGTAAAACAAGATTTTGCATTAACTGATTTTATTGCTCAGTTTTTGCCGATGATGGTATTGCTTTGGTTCTTTGTACTTTCTGTTCCTGCTGGCGTTTTGCAAGATAAAATAGGAAAACGGAACATGCTAAATTTGGGTATGGTAATCCAGGCAATTGGTCTAGGTATTCCGTTCATACACTATTCATTTCCAATGATGTTTGCCTCGTTTATACTTCTTGGTATTGGAAATACAATTATTCAGGTTTCTGCCAACCCCTTGTTACAAGATGTTTCTCTTGCAACTAAATTGGCTAGTTACATGAGCATTTCACAGTTTGTAAAAGCCATGGTTTCATTTGCAGGACCAATTATTGCTACTTTCCTTGCCAGAAGTTTTGGCGACTGGAAACTGGTTTTGGCAGTGTATGGCATCACCTCTTTACTTGCTACATTCTGGCTTTCGATGACACCAATTGTCGAATCGAAACCAGACAGAAAACCAGCTTCATTTGCTTCTTGTTTTGGATTGCTTAAAAATCGTTTTGTTGCTTTAATGGCACTTTCAATTTTTCTGATTGTTGGTGCAGAGGTTGCCATAAATACTAACATACAAAATATTCTTGTTTCAAAATACGGAATAACTCTTGAGACAGCTGCCTATGGAATTAGTTTCTTTTTTGCTGGTGAAACAATATCACGTTTTTTAGGAGCCATTATTTTAAACTGGATTAAACCACGTTTTTTTCTTTTTTTAATTGCCATTTTATCTCTTATTGGTGTGTCGGGAGTTTTTCTTGCTCCAAATAATTCAATTGCTTTTGCTTCTATCTTTATTATTGGGATGGGAGTTGGAAATATGTTCCCTATTATTTTTTCACTTGCCCTTGCAAAAATGCCCGATCGTTCCAATGAAATTTCAGGTTTACTAATAATGGCTGTTTCTGGTGGTGCTGTTATTCCTTTGCTAACGGGTTTAGTGAGTACAACACTCGGACCTCTTTTCAGCATATTGGTAATAGGTGCATGTATGATTTATATTCTGTGGGTTTCTTTTTATGTTCGTAAAAGTCAGGAAGATGTTAAATAAGAGTTTAAATTGAAAATAGATTTATTAAAATCTAAATAGTGCCTGCAAGGAAATTAATATTTTTAGAATCTTTGACAAGAAAACGTCAAAGACAAGGCTTTCTAAGTCCTGAAAATTAATAAGTTTGCTTTTATAAATGATTGTTTTCAAGACTAGATTAATACAGTATTTGGAGTTTTCTTGTAAAGACTAAATAGAGTCTGTTCGTAAAGTAAGTGTTTGAGCTAGAAAGTTCGAATTCGAGGCTTGCGAAGTCAGAAAATAAAGGAGTTTACTCTTGTAAATGACTATTTTTCTGACAAGCGTAACGAAGAAGTCGGACTTTATAGACAGACACTAAATAGTTACGATACTAACAAATGTTTTATTACATAATAAATAAAGTAAGATGAAGAAGGAACAGCTAAAAAAGATATTGAAAGAAATAAGCTCTGTTAAAATTGCTGTTGTTGGCGACTTTTGTCTCGATGCATATTGGTTCGTAGATGAATCGAAAAGTGAAATTTCGGTAGAAACTGGAAACGCGACGCAGCCAATTCAACAACAAAAATATTCGTTGGGTGGAGCAGGAAATGTAACCAATAACCTGGCCGCCATTGGTGTTGGCGATGTACGGGCTTTTGGGGTTATTGGTGACGATCCGTTTGCGTCGGCAATGGTGGATATCATGCAAAAAACGGGTATTAAATCCAACAATCTTTTAATTCAGCATGACAATTGGTCAACCCATGTTTATGCAAAACCTTATGTTGCCGATGCAGAGCAAAACAGAATGGATTTTGGAAATTTTAATCAACTAAATAATTCAGTTGCGGATCAACTAATTCTGAATTTGAAAAGTGAGATTCCAGAAGTTGATTTGGTAATCATAAATGAACAAGTAATCTCGGGCATTCATACCGATTATTTTAAATTAAAATTGGTTGAATTGATTCAACAATTCCCTGATAAAATATTCATTGTTGACAGCAGGAATTATAACGATTTTTATGATGGGGCATATCGAAAGATGAATGATACTGAGGCTGCAAATCTTGCAGGAAATCAGAAAGATCCCAGCGATATGGTACTTTATTCCGAAGTTAAAGCTGCTGGTGAATTGTTGTTCAAAAAATTTAAAAAGCCACTGTTTATAACTCGTGGCGACCGCGGATCTCTCATTGTTGATGAAAATGGAGTAACTGATATTGCAGGACTTTTAATTATGTCTAAAATTGATTCGGTTGGTGCAGGAGATAGTTATCTGGCAGGTGCCGCTGCAACTTTAGCTGCTGGTTTTAATATGAAGGTAGCTGCCGAAATTGGTTCTTTTGTAGCCGGCGTAACCGTTCAGAAATTGTTTCAATGCGGAACTGCCTTGCCGGAAGAAATTTTACAGATTGGTTTAGATCCTGACTTCGTATATCGTTCGGAGCTGGCAGAAGACATCCGTCAGGCAAATTACATTGATAACTCAGAAATTGAAAGCATCAATACTTTGCCCGAAGATTTAAATATTCGTTATGCAATCTTCGATCATGATGGAACAATATCGACTTTACGTGAAGGTTGGGAGGAAATAATGTCTCCGATGATGATGAAAGCTGTGCTGGGTAATCATTATCAGGATGCAGATGAAGCATTGTATCACAAAGTACAAACACGCGTTGCTGAATTTATTGATAAAACTACAGGAATTCAGACCTTGGTTCAAATGAAGGGATTAGTCGATCTTGTAAAGGAATTTGGCTGTGTTCCTGAAGAAGAGATTTTAGATGAATTTGGTTACAAACAAATTTATAACGAAGAGTTGTTGCTGATGGTAAAAGAACGCGAGAAAAAGATTGAGCGTGGAGAATTATCACTGGAAGATTTCACTCTTAAAAATGCTGTTTTATTGCTTGAAAAATTGCACGAAGCTGGAGTTAAACTTACCCTGGCAAGCGGAACCGACGAGGAAGATGTTAGAAATGAAGCCCGGATTTTGGGATATGATCATTTATTCGAAGGTCGTATTTATGGCGCTGTTGGCGATGTAAATAAAGAAGCTAAAAAAATAGTTCTCGACAGAATATTGGACATGATTGGCGAATCGGGAACCGGGCAAATTGTTGTGTTTGGCGATGGGCCGGTGGAAATTAGGGAAACTTACAAACGCGGTGGTATTACAATTGGTATTGCAAGCAACGAGATGAAACGCCATAGTTTAAACGAAAGCAAACGTACCCGATTAATTAAAGCCGGTGCCGATATTATTATTCCCGATTTTTCGCAGCTTCCATTATTGCTGAAATTATTGAACATTTAAGATTTACATTATGTCGCATAGTAAATTCAACAGAGATAATCTTTCTGTTAAAAAATTATCGGGAAGAAAAAACAAGATTTTTATTGAAAGAGACAATGTTCCTGTAAGCAAAAAGCCGGAAAGCATTAATTCCGCTGGAATGCAATTAATTGAGACAACCGCCAACAAGATTCGTAATGCCAGAAAATTAGGACGCTCAAATATGCTCACTTTTGGGGCGCATACCATAAAAAATGGAATGGCTCCAACTTTGATTGCCTTAATAAATGAAGGTTGGGTAACACATTTAGCAACTAATGGAGCAGGGATTATTCACGATTGGGAATTTGCATTCCAGGGCAAATCAAGCGAAGATGTACGTAAAAATGTGGATCTTGGACAATTTGGAATTTGGGATGACACAGGCTTTTATATCAATCTGGCAATTGTTGTTGGTGCATACGAAGGATTGGGTTATGGAGAATCGGTGGGTAAAATGATTCATTTTGAAGGATTGCAAATTCCCGAAGTTTCTATTTTGTATGAGGAGGCAAAAAATTCAATGGAAGAGAATCCTGAACTTGCTGCGGCTGCTATCGATTTTGCAGGGACTATCAAAAAGTTCAATATAAAACCAGGATTTTTATCGATTCCCCATCCGTATAAAAAATACTCGGTACAGGAGGCAGCTTATGTTTTGAATATCCCGTTTACCAGCCATCCGATGTTTGGACACGACATTATATATAACCATCCCATGAATCATGGAGCTGCAATTGGCAGGGCCGCTTTAAACGATTTCCTGAGTTTTGCTGATAGTATAAGCAGGCTTGAAAACGGGGTTTATATGTCAATTGGATCGGCGGTTATGTCGCCCATGATTTTCGAAAAGTCTTTGTCTATGTCGCAAAATATTGAAATACAAAATGGTTCTCACATTGATAATCATTTTATGTTAATTGTTGATTTAGCTGAATCGGATTGGGATTGGGCAAAAGATGGTGAACCGCCTATGACTGATCCGTCATACTATTTAAGATATTGTAAAACTTTTGCTCGAATGGGTGGCGAGATGCACTATCTTACTGCTGATAACCGCGATTTTTTATTGGCGCTCTACCAGAATCTTTCAAAAAAATAATTATTTTGAGCTGAACTTCAAAATCTGACATTATGAACAAAAATGATATTATTGCTTTAAAAACTGAAGCCACTAATCACTTAACAAAAGAACTTTTGCCATTCTGGACAACCCGAATGAAGGATGAAAATTATGGGGGCTACGTAACACATTTCGATAAAGAAGGAAATGATACAGGAGAAGATGAGAAATCGTTGATTGCACAAACCCGTTGTTTATATACCATTGCTTCGGCACACCGCGCCGGTTATGGTGATGGTGAATATGCCGAATTAGCAAAACATGGTGTTGATTTTCTAATCGACAAAATGTGGGACGACGAAAACGGTGGTTTTTACTGGATGATGGACAGGAAGGGAAATGTAAAAATCGATCAAAAAA
The DNA here is from genome assembly GCA_964476535.1 of uncultured Maribellus sp. Taxonomy (GTDB): domain Bacteria; phylum Bacteroidota; class Bacteroidia; order Bacteroidales; family Prolixibacteraceae; genus Draconibacterium. The sequence continues at coordinate 15,715 of CAYZBC010000005.1, read as the reverse complement.
TAATTTACGGACATAGTTTTGCAATTTACTCATTGAGTGAATATACTTTGGCAACCGGCGATCAGCGTGGAGTTGAATACGCAGAAAAGGTTTTCGACCTCATTCAAAAATATTGTGTAGATACAATGTATGGCGGTTACTGGGAAATGTTTCAACGCGACTGGACTTTAAACGGCCCGGGCAGTGCGGGTGGCGACAGAAAGACCCTCGATGTACACATGCACTTAATGGAAGCGTATACAACACTTTACGAATGTACCGGAAAAGAAGTGCACCGTCGTAAATTGCTGGAAGATATCGACCTTTTAAACATCCGTATAAATCATCCGAAGTACAAAACCGGTATTCCGCAGTTTTATAAAGATTGGACAATTGCACCTCAAATTAAATTCGATATTATTTGGGGCTGGGATCGGTTCTCCGAAGAAGGAGAAAAAGGAAATGCCACCGATAATACTTGTTACGGACATAATGCAGAGTTCGCCTGGTTATTAATTCATGCACTTAAAATACTGAAAATTGATCCAGCCACTTATTCTGAAACATTTAAAATTATTTTCGACCACACCATAAACAATGGCATCGACTATGAGTTGGGTGGCGTTTATGTGGAAGGGCCGCACTCGGGTGGAGTTTCTGATAAGGAAAAGGAATTTTGGCAACAAGCGGAAGTATTGATTGGAATGTTGGATGGCGTACTTCTTTTTGGCGATGAAAAATATTGGGAAGGCTATAAAAATGTGCATCGTTTTGTATTCGACAAAGTAATAAACAAAGGTGTTGGGGAGTGGTATGCTTTACTTACTCGTAAGGGTGAACCAATTTGGACACACATGGGACATTCGTGGAAAATTAATTACCACACTGTGAGGTCGATGATTCAGAGTATTCAGCGTTTGGAAAAATTGGAGGCGAATCTGGATTAACAATTAAACTATGAATTTATCGCTAACTACGCTTGATTGGATTATTCTAACCGTTGTAATGGTTGGAAGTTTGTCTTTCGGTTTGTACATGGCTTATCTCAAAAAAGCAGGAAAAGACAGTTTGAATTTTTTCCTTGGGGGACGAAAGATAAAATGGCCGGTAATTGGTGCATCGTTGTTTGCTACTAATATAGGGGCCGAACATTTAGTAGGCTTATCGGGCGACTCGTATAGATACGGACTCTCGGCGGGCTCGGTAGAGTTGACCGCAGCAATTACTTTAGGTTTTGCCTGTGCGATTCTCTTTCCCTATTACATGAAAAACAAGATTTACACGATTCCTGAATTTTTGGAAATGCGATACAACAGGCGTGCCCGGACTTTCTTTTCGGGGCTAATGTTGGTTATAAGTGTAATGACCAAATTGGCTTTTACCTTGTTTGCAGGTGCTCTTGTTTTAAATGGTATTTTGGGTTGGAATGTAATGACTACAGTGTTTTACATAGGTATGGCAGTTGCTTTGTTTACTATGATTGGAGGATTTACTGCCGTTGCTTATTCCGATACAATTCAAGTTGTTCTTATGATTGGGGGAGCAGCAATAATGCTTTTTATTGGTTTAGACATGGTGGATGGATGGAGTGGATTGATGGAAAAAGTTCCCGAGATGATGACAATTTACGCACCTTATGACGACCCGGTTTATCCGTTTTGGGGAATATTAGCCACTGCTTTTTATGCCGGAATTTTTTACTGGGGAATCGATCAGGTGAATGTTCAGCGAGTGCTTTCTGCACCAAATATTAAACAAGCAAGATGGGGCGCCATGTTTGCGGTATTACTAAAATTACTTCCAATATTCCTTTTTGCACTGCCAGGTGTAATTGCTTTTGCTTTATTCCCGGGCGAATTGGTGGGAGATGAAACCAAACAAACCTTTGTACTTTTATTAAATAAACTTTTACCTAGCGGATTACGTGGATTGATGTTGGCATCGTTAATGGCTGCATTGATAACATCACTTATAGCAGTTTTGAATTCAGTTTCAACGCTTGTTGTACGCGATTTTGTAGTGGAATTTCGACCAAATATTTCTGAAAAGAAACAAGTATCGATTGGTCGTTATATAATTCTTATTGTAACGTTTCTGGGAATTGGAGCGGCTTACATGGTATATAAAAACGAAGAAGGATTATACAAATACCTGCAAACAATTACTGCCTATTTAGTCATTCCGGTTTTCCCTGCTATATTTTTCGGAATTGTAAGTAAAAAAGTTACGATAAAGGGAGCGGCTGCTTCAGTATTTATAGGAATTATTTTAGCTACTATTTTTGTGATTGACCAATTGTTAGGCTACGATGCCGGTAAAGAGGTTTTTCCGTTTTTACATCATAACCTAACATTGAATTTTGGCTACCGTGGACTTTGGGCTGAGATTTTAATAACAGGTGTATTATTTGCCGTTTCTGCATTCACTGAAAAAACGGCTCCTGAAAAATTGGCTAAAACAACAATTAATTTTTCAAAAGGTGTGGCTAAATTTGAAGGAATATTAGACTGGAGATTACATTTGGGAATACTCTCTTTAATTACCTTGTTCCTTTATATTTGGTTGAGTTGATTTAAATCTACCGAAGCTTGATCTTAGTGGTGGATTTTTAAATGTTAGAAGAATTTATTTTTAAAACGTAATTCTGAACTTGTTTCAGATTCTCCATTTATTTGAAATGAAAAGTTCCGAATCGGTCAGCTGATGGACGGAATGACGAAAAATCAGAATAGAAACTTAATAAAGAAGTTCTTGTAAGTTGCTCAGTTTATAAATAAAAATCTAAATGTTTTATCATGAAAAAGTTAGTTTTCTTTTTAGTAATTGCGGTTGTAACAGGTTTGTCTTTAAGTTGTGACACGAGCCCAAAATGGGTTTCCTTATTTAACGGAACAGATTTAAATGGTTGGACGGTTCACGGAAAAGCAACCTGGTCGGTTCAGGATGGAATTTTGACTGGAGTAGGTGGAATGGGGCATATTTATACCGATGCCAGTTGTGCCGATCTTGAAATAAAAGGTATGTTCAGAATAACCGAAGAGGGTGCAAAAAGTAACAGTGGGCTCTACTTTCGGGCAAACCCGCCTGTTGATAATCCCGATGGTTTTCCGCGTGGTTATGAAGCACAGATTTGTCACAGTCAGGATGCATACACAGGGTGGCTGTGGAAACCCGGTACTCCCACAGGCAAAGCGACCGAACTGTTAACCAAAGATGGGGAATGGTTTGAATATCGAATTAAGGCAGTTGGCAGCCAAATTCAGTTTTTGATAAACGAAAAATTAGTAATGACTTATGACGACACTGAATTTAAATCGGGTCATTTTGCAATTCAGGGACATAATCCCGGGATGAAAATTGAGGCGAAAGAATTGTATTATCGTGATTTAGGCAAAAAGTAAAAATCTCAATTTAAATTTATTATTCTTTAACTGTTTTGGAAAGCGTTTCTAATTCAAAAAATAACGGCATTGAAAATATTCAATAAACTTATTTCTGTTATTAGTATTGTAGCTGTTTCTTGCAGTTTGCAACAAGTAAAAACACCAGTTGACTATGTCGATCCGTTTTTGGGAACTTCGAGTTGTCGCTGGATGCTTTTTCCCGGCGCAACCATGCCCTTTGGAATGGTAAAGTTAAGTCCTGATAACACCGACGAATACTTGATGGATGCAGGCTACGAATATGAAATAAACAGTATTTCCGGTTTCGGGCATGTTCATTCGTGGATGATGGGCAGTTTTTTAACCATGCCGGCTACCGGGGAAATAAAGATAACGCCCGGTACAAAAGACGATCCTGATTTAGGATACCGTTCAAGAATAAACCATACAAACGAAAAAGCTTCTCCGGGATATTTTTCAGTGCTTTTGGAAGATTATGGGATTGAAGCAGAATTAACGGCAACAACCCGCGGCGGATTTCAACGGTATAAATTTCCGAAAAAAGAAAATGGACATGTACTTTTCGATTTGCAGGTACCTGAAGAAGGAAAACCTACAATTATTGAAGCCTCAATAAAAAAAGTAAGCGATACCGAAATTGAGGGATTTGTAAAGCGTGAAGCTGGATGGAATGAATATACACTCCACTTTGTTGCTCGGTTTAACCGTCCTTTTGAATCAATGGGTGGATGGGAAGGCACTGATATTTTGAATGTAACAAATGAAGTTGTTGTAAATGAAGATAAGGATATCGGAGCATTCCTGAAATTTAAATTAGAAAATGATCCAACTATTTTAATGAAAACTGCCATTTCGTATGTGAGTACCGGGCAGGCAAGATTAAATATGGAAAAAGAGATGGACAGGTTTGGGTGGGATTTTGACGCTGTTCATAAAAATGCGAGGGATACCTGGAACAAGCTGCTGGGAAAAATTAAGGTTGAAGGAGGTTCGGAGATTGACAAGTTGAAATTTTATACCAACATGTACCATTCGAACAGTGCCCGAACAATTTTTAGCGATGTGAACGGGAAATATATGGATATGTGCGAAAACGAGCAGCAACTTGAAAATCCTGATTCTCCTGTTTATGGTTGCGATGCATTTTGGAATACGTTTTGGAACCTGAATCAACTCTGGGGTTTGGTTAATCCTGATATTACAGAAAAGTGGGTGAATTCATTACTTGAAATATATGATAAAGGTGGATGGCTTTCAAAAGGTCCCGGGGGAATTGAATATTCTGGAATAATGGTTGCATCGCACGAAATACCACTTATTGTGAGTGTCTGGCAAAAAGGTATTCGGAATTTCGATGCTGAGAAAGCTTATAAAGCAATTAGAGAGATTCAGGTAAATCCTCACAAACCACACGAATGTGGCGGATATGTGGGAAACCGAAACATAATATCGTATATGAATCTGGGATATGTTCCAGCGAACGAAGGTCCGGTGTCGAATACGCTTGAATATGCTTACGACGACTGGTGTGTGGCGCAAATGGCCAAATCGTTAGGGAAGATGGATGATTACAATTATTTTATGCAACGCGCACAAAATTACAGAAATGTTTTTGACCATTCTACTGGATACATGAGACCAAAATATGCCGGAGGTCCATGGCTTGAAGAGTTTGTTCCGGTAAAAAGCGCAGTTGGGAAAGAGGATAATTTTGGAACAAAAGATTTTGTTGAAGCCAATGCATGGCAGTTTAGCTGGTTTGTTCCGCACGATTTGAAAGGATTGATAGAATTAATGGGCCTTGATGAATTTAACCGTCGTTTGGAAAAAGGATTTGAAGCCTCACTCCCCGTTTTTACCAGCGAATTAGTCAACCACAGTAACCAACCAAACATGCAGGCATCCTGGCTTTTTAATTATTCAGGGAAACCGTGGCTCACGCAATATTGGGTACGCGAAGTTCTCGATAAATATTATGGCACAACCCCGGTTGATGGTTATCCCGGAGATGAAGATCAGGGACAAATGGGAGCGTGGTATGTGATGAGTGCAATCGGTCTTTTCGAGATGGACGGTGGGGCTTCCGTTGATCCTGTATATGAAATCTCCGGTCCGATTTTCGAAAAAATTACGATTCAGCTAAACCGGGATTATTACGAGGGTAGTGAATTTATTATCGAAGCAAAAAGCAGTTCCTCTGAAAACAGATACATTCAGTCGGCAACATTTAACGGTAAAGCATTGAATAAATTCTGGATAAAACATTCTGAACTGGTAAAAGGAGGAAAACTCGTTTTAGAGATGGGCCCGAATCCGAATAAAGATTGGGCCTCTTCATGTGAACATTCGCAAATTATGGATGTGGCTCCAATTGTAACCACGCCTTATTTAATTGATACAAAAAAAATGTTCATTAAAGAAAGTTTAGTGAAACTGGTTTGTGATACGAAAGGGGCTGAAATTTATTATACAATTGATGGTTCGGAGCCGGATGAGAATTCTAATTTGTATGAAATTCCGTTTGTGGTAAACAAAACAATTACCATAAAAATGAGGGCATTTAATGGAGCACAAAAAAGTTTACAATCAACAGCAATAATTAAAAAAGCAAGTTTGAGTAAACCAATTCAGCCGATAGACGTTGAACCGGGCATTCATTATAAATACATTCGCGGTGCATTTCGGATGGTTAACGATTTTCTGAATATTGAGCCCGAGAAAACGGGTGTTGTTCCTCATTTTACAATTGAACCCAGAGAAAAAGAGCAATTTTTTGCTTTCGATTTTGATGGCTTTATCAATATTCCGAAAGACGGATTATATACTTTTTTTCTTACAACCAACGATGGAGGACGATTGTATATTGACGGCCAAAATCTGATTAATAATGATGGATTACATCCGTTGGCAGAAGTATATAGGAGTGTGGCTTTAAAATCTGGTCTTCATCCAATTTCAGTAAAATATTTTCAGGAAGGCGGAAGCAATGGATTGGTTGTTTCGTGGCAAAGTTCCGAAATTGAAAAACAAGAGATTCCTGGTTCGGTTTTGTTTCACACGCAGAAATAAATAAAGTTTTAGAAGGATTGGATGGTTTTTTCTTTGATAGTTTTTTTATATGTCGGAGGATTTAAAAATATTTGGACGAGTTCAAAAAGTATAAAAATGATACGATTAACTACGATTTTCAGGTCAGCTCAAATTCTGGCAATTATTACTCTTGCAGCTTGCTCAACGAATAAGAGCACACCGGATTATACTCAATTTGTCGATCCAATGATTGGAACCGGTGGACACGGCCATACTTTTCCGGGTGCTACTGTTCCGTTTGGAATGGTGCAAATTAGTCCTGACACGCGCTGGGAAGATTGGGACGGCTCTTCCGGTTACCACTACTCCGATAAAACAATTATGGGTTTCAGTCAAACGCACCTGAGCGGAACTGGGGCACCTGAATATTGCGATGTGCTATTTATGCCAACAGTGGGTGATGTGCAGATATTGCCTGGCGATGAAAACGATTCGAAAACCGGATACCGTTCTTCTTTTAGTCATAAATACGAAAATGCTTCTCCCGGATATTACAACGTTCTTTTGGATGATTATAATGTACGGGCTGAGTTAACTGCCACAATCCGAACAGGTTTGCATCGTTATACTTTTCCCAAATCAGAAGAATCGAATATTATTATTGATTTGAAAAACAGAGATTTTGTATTGGAGTCGAACATCGAAATTATTAGCGATACTGAAATTCAGGGGCTTCGTAAATCCAGGCGTTGGGCAAACGAACAGTACGTATATTTTTATGCAAAATTTTCAAAGCCGTTTTCTTCTTATGGAATTGCGGTTGACGACAAATTAATTGAAGGTATTCAAAAGGCTGAAGGGAAAAACATCAGGGCATTTGTACAGTTTCAAACCAAAGAAAAAGAGCAAATTCTTGTGAAAATTGGAATTTCAGCAGTGGATATCGATGGAGCCCGAAAAAATCTGGAAGCAGAAAACCAGAACTGGGATTTTGAAGCAGTGGTGAAAAATGCCAAAGAAAAATGGAATAAGTATTTGTCGAAAATTGAAGTGGAGGGAGGAACGAAAAAGCAAAAACGAATTTTTTACACCAGTTTGTACCACACCGCAATTGCTCCAAATGTGTTTATGGACGTGGATAAACGGTACCGCGCGGTTGACCATAAAATTCACACGGCAAACGGTTTTACCAACTACACCGTTTTTTCGTTGTGGGACACGTTCCGGGCAGCCATGCCACTTTATACAATTATTGACCCATCCCGGTATACCGATTTCATAAAAACTTTTCTGGAAATGTATCGAATTGGAGGTCGTTTGCCGCAGTGGGAACTGGCAGGGAATTATACCGGAGTAATGATTGGATATCATACGCACTCGGCAATTTTAGATGGATATGTAAAAGGTATTCGCGGATTTGATGATAAACTGGCATTTGAAGCCATGAAAAAACGTGTGCAGGGAATTGGATACTACAAAGATCTTGGATTTATTCCGGCTGATAAAGTTGGGGGATCGGTTTCAATGGTGATGGAATACGCCTACAACGATTGGAGTGTTTCCCGTATGGCGAAAGAAATTGGCAAAAATGAAGATTTTCAGGATTACAGTTATCGGGCGCAGTTTTATAAAAATAGTTTCGATTCGTCAACCGGTTTTATGCGGCCTAAAAATCTGGATCACACCTGGGTACAACCTTTTGATCCTTCAGAAGGGAGCGACCATTTTGTGGAAGGTAATTCATTTCAATACAGTTTGTTTGCCCCGCACGATGTGAATGGTTTGATTGACTTAATTGGCGGCGACCAAAAGTTTATCGCCTGGATGGATACACTTTTTACTAAAGAATCGGAACACGATGAAAATGCCATTGATGCAACCGGTTTAATCGGACAATACGCACACGGAAACGAGCCAAGTCACCACATGGCATATTTGTATAATTATGCTGGTGCGCCATGGAAAACTCAGGCAGTGGTTCGTCAAATTTTGGATACTTTGTACGACGATAAACCCGATGGATTGAGTGGAAATGAAGATTGTGGGCAAATGTCGGCATGGTATATTTTAAGCGCCATGGGATTTTATCAGGTTTGTCCGGGAACTCCTGATTATGTGATTGGAACTCCGATTTTTGATAAAGTTTCCATTCATCTGGAAAACGGGAAAAGATTTACGGTTCAGGCAAATAATGTTTCACCAACAAATATTTACATTCAGTCTGCTACACTAAATGGCAAACCTTTGAATAAGTCGTGGTTTACGCACGATGCCATTTTAAGCGGTTCGGAATTGGTTTTTGAAATGGGAGCCGTTCCAAATAAGGAGTGGGGTGCGGCCAAAGAAAATCTACCGTTTACCGAAAATTTTGAGGAGGCAGTAGAACTTCCTTATGCTGTAACTACCGATGAATTTTTTCTGCACTCGGCTAATGTTCAGCTAAAATGCGACGACCCGGAGGCAAAAATTTATTATACAACAGATGGAAGCCGGCCAACAGAGAAAGCATCCCTATATACCAAATCAATTTTGCTGAATCAAACTACCAATGTACGATTCGTGGCGTTTAAAAATGGAGTTTTACCTTGTGTGCCGGTTTCGGTTAAGGTAACCAAACTGGAGTTTGAGGTGTTCGAAAATTACAAAAGTAAAGGTAGTTTTGTAAATGGATTGAATTACAAATATTATCATGCTCATGTAATGGATGTGGACGATCTGGATAATTTAGCGCCCATCGAAACAGGTATTATTCGGAATTTTACAATTGATGATCGTAAACGCGAAGATTACATTGGATATATTTACTCCGGATATCTCGATATTCCGCGAGACGGAATTTACACCTTTTCCATAAAAGTAAACGACAAATGTGTGCTTTCTATTGATGGGAAAGAGTTTATGCGTGGAGGTTTTAAAACAATTGCATTGCGTAAAGGAATGTATAAAATTGATGAGAAATATTTTCAATTGGGCGCAAGAAAATTTAATGTTATTAGTTGGGAGGGACCGGAAATTGAAAAACAGGAAATACCATCTTCAGCTTTGTTTCATAAAAGTAATTAAGTCACTTTTTTGTTGAATTTTTGATAATTACACATATGAAAAAACGAATAAAAAAAATACTGAAATACTTATTGTATGGAATTTTATCGTTGTTGTTAATTTTCTTTTTAATTGTATTTGGTTTTTATATTAAGTACCAAAGAACGGTTAATGTTAAACAAGGAAAAATGCAAGTGCCTTTTAAGCCGGGTGAGCTAGGAAAGTGGGTCGATCCTTTTATCGGAACCGGCGGTTTTCCCATTTATACTAGTGCCGATGATATTCCCGGAGCAACTGTGCCTTTTGGAATGATGCGACTGAGCCCCGATACTAAATATTTTCTTGACACCGATTCGGAGAAAGATAATACGGTTAGTACGGGTGGATATTATTATGGCGACAATAGAATCATGGGTTTTAGCCACAATCGTTTAATTGGTACCGGAGCATGGGACGGCGGGCAGTTCAGAGTAATTCCAACGATAGGGGAGAACGGGCAAAAGAATTATCGCGACGGACAATACAGCAAATTTTCGCATAAAAAAGAAGTAGCTTTCCCGGGGTATTATGCGGTGGAGCTTCCAAAACAGGGAGTGTTGGCTGAACTCACCGCAAGCGAGCGAGTGGGCTTGCACCGTTATACTTTTACGAAAGATGAAGTGCCGCACATTCTCCTCGATGTTTCCAGTGCAATGATGTTCAGGGAAAGAAATACGGAAGGCGAAGTATTTATCTTTCCCGAACAGAAGGAGATTGTAGGTGCCACTCGGGCTTATGGTTCGTTTGGCGGACGATATGGAGGTTCAAAAGTTTATTTTGCTGCACGTTTTAATCAGCCTTTCTCCGGGTTTGATGTGTGGTCGGGCGATAATGTTTTTAAAAATCAAGTAGCGGTTAAGGGGAATCAAATAGGAGCTGATATACGTTTTGATAAATTGGGTGACAATCAGGTAATCGAATTAAAATTGGCAATTTCATATGTGAGCATCGAAAATGCACGCGAAAACCTTCAAATTGAAACAGGAGAAATATTGTTTGCTGAAATAGTTGAGCGGGCAAAACAAACCTGGGAAGAGAAATTATCGCTCATAAAAATTGAAGGCGCAAGTGAAAAACAAAAAAGGATATTTTATACAGCTCTTTACCACTCATTTCAAATGCCAACCCTTTTTAACGATTCCAATGGCGAATACAAAGGATTCGACAAAAAGGTTCATAAAACAGCTGGTTTCAACTATTTTACCGATTTATCTTTGTGGGATACTTTCCGAACTTTGCATCCACTTTTTACATTAATCGATCCTGAAAATCAGCGCGATATGTTGGTGTCACTTGTTAAAATGTGCGAACAGGGAGGTTTTCTTCCACGGTGGCCTTCAGGTTATGGTTACACCGGTTCAATGTTGGGAGCTTCGGCCGATATTGTGATTGCCGATTCTTATTTAAAGGGTATTCGCGATTTCGATGTGGAAACGGTTTATCAGGCAGCGCGCCGGACGGCTTTGGATATTGATACAATATCACTAAATTTTACTCCACGAAGGGGTGCGACTGAATACCTGGAATATAAATATTGTCCTGCCGATTTGATGGATGAGGCAGTGAGCAAAACACTGGAATATGCATACGCCGACGATGCCATTTCAAAACTGGCAACGGAGCTTGGTTATGTTGCTGATGCCAAATTATTTTCCAATCATTCAAAATATTATCGGAATGTGTGGAATTCTGAAACTCAATATTTTCAAGCGCGAAATGCATCGGGTGAATTTGTGGAAAAGTTCAAACCGCTAAAACTTACCTATCTCGATTTTAAAAATGAATACACCGATGATTATGTAGAAGGAAGTGCTTTGCAATGGCGATGGGCATTGTTTTTTGATGCGGATGGATTGATTTCGCTTTTTAAGGACAAGGAATATTTTGTAAACGAGTTGAATGACTTTTTTGCGCTCTCGGATTCAACACGTGGAAACTGGACTCCTGGTTCGTATTATTGGCATGGTAACGAACCTGATATACACGCGTCATATTTGTTTAATTCAGCTGGCCGGCCCGACCTTACACAGAAATGGGTACGCTGGATTCTTGATAATAAATATGGCGATGGATATGATGGCATCGATGGTGATGACGATTCGGGAACATTGTCGTCGTGGTATGTCTTCAGTTCGCTGGGTTTCTATCCGGTTGCTGGTTCTGATGTGTACCAAATTGGCGCACCGCTTTTTCAAAAGGCTGAATTAAAAATCGGCGATGAGCTACTTTCCATTGTTGTAGATAATTTTTCACCCAATAATAAATATGTAAATAGAATATGGTTGAACGATAAACGTTTGAATCGGACCTGGTTTAAACACTCCGAAATTGCGAATGGGGGAGAGTTAAGGTTTGAAATGAGCAACAAGCCCAAACTGTGAAAAAAATCACCTTAATATTTTGTTGATATTAGAAATTTAAACATGAAAAAATATTCGGCTTATCTTTTTGATTTGGACGGTACCCTGGTTGATTCTGAAAAACTAAAAGGTAAAGCTTTGGCAAAAACCTGTAGCCTTTTTGGTGGTGTCGTTGATGCTGATATTTATAAAACGGTGATGGGGGAGAGTTGGTTTCATGTAACCATTCACTTTTTCAAAATGGCGAATATTGAACCCGATTCTGAAAAATTTAACACTGAATTTAGAACGATTTATCAGGAAATCCTTCGGAAAGAATTAGAGCCGAATCCGAATGTTGTGGAGCTGTTAGTAAAACTAAAAGCGGCAGGAAAAAGACTGGGAGTAGTTAGTTCCGCTTCTCCATGGATGGTGGATCAGGTACTTTCTCAGTTAAAATTATTGGATTTTTTTGAGGTTGTAATTACCAACGAACAGGTAACAAAACACAAACCTGATCCTGAAGCCTATTTGTTGGCTTTGGAAAAATTATCCGCTCCAAGTTCTGATGTACTGGTTTTTGAGGATTCAAAATCAGGATTATTGGCTGCGAAAAAAGCTAACTGCGATGCGGTGGCATTTCGCCATGAATTCAATGTAAACAATAATTTCAGTCTTGCTATTCAAGTTATCTCAGATTTTAATGAATTTTTGATGGGAAAATAGAGAAACAAAAATTGACTCTAATAATAGCTTTATTCTTAACTTGTAAAACTAATTCAATTATGAAAGATTGGAAATTGGAACTAAAAGACAAATTATGAAACGTCCATGATTTTAGAATTATTAAACACAATAAGCAATTATTATAAAATCATGGTAAGTTACATACGTTGCAATTGAAAATATAAAATTATAAACGGATGAAATCAAAGATTATAAAACGTATTTTTTTTGGATTACTGATTGTATTTATATTTTGCTGTATTTTAATGGCAATCCCAAGAACATGGTCGGCATTAAATCCTGAAAAACCACCCATGGGGTACCATTTTGTAGCACCAACATATTTGGCAATTGGTATTGGATTGGAGAAACTAATTAACACAACTCCAGAGATTCCTGATGATATTGAAGAGATCAAAAACATTGAATACAAAAATAGTAATGGGAAATCGTTACAGTTGGATATTTATAAATCAAAAAATGTAAAAGAATCTGCACCATTATTGGTTTTTATTCATGGCGGTGGATGGAGAAGCGGGGAAAGATCGGATTATCTGATTTATCTAATTGACTTTGCGAAACGTGGTTACATTACTGCAACGGTTTCTTATCGCTTGTTAAAAGATTCTCCTTACCCTAGATGTGTTGAAGATATACGAGATGCGGTTGACTGGTTTTTTGAGAATGGCGAAAATTATGATTATGATCCCGATCGAATTGCATTAATTGGAGGATCGGCGGGTGCACATCTTGCACTTTTGTCGGCGTATGGTTGGGGAGATGCACAACCAACTATTGATAGTACCGATATTCATAAGTCCAAACATAAAATTAAAGCAGTGGTTGATATTTACGGCCCGGTAGATTTGACTACAGAATATGCGCAGAATCAGTCTTTGGTAACTAATTTTATGGCTCATCCGTACGCTGATAGACCAGATTTGTATAAAGAAGCATCGCCAATGGAATATGTTGATTCGAACGATCCACCAACATTGATTTTGCACGGAACATCGGATGATTTGGTTCCCATAATTCAATCGGACAGGTTAAAAGCGCGGTTGGATAGTTTGGGAATTCCATGTGTTTATTATCGTGTGCCTTTGTGGCCACACGCCATGGACATTTCCCAACGGGTAAATGATTTTTCGCAAAAAAAGATGAACGATTTTTTTGAGGAATATTTGAAATAGCCGTATTTCTTATCCTTCACTCATTTCACCTAAAGCTTTTTCCATGCGGGTAAGGTAATTATCAATTTGTTCGATTTCTTCGAAACCGACAATCATCATGTCAACACTTCCCAAACCTAATACAAATCGTAGCGAATTATCAATTTTCTTGCTGTCGTCGCGCAATTTGCCGTTGCCAACCAGTTTCATCCCAATAACACCTTTTCCTGTTTCATGCAGTTGATTAATTACTTCAACAACTTCTGCCGGATCTGGCTTGTCCATGGCAATTCCGTATGGATTAATTCGGGCATGAAGAACATCAACCCATGGACTTTTAACCGCATCTTTCATAGCTTCCAATGAATGAACTGAAACGCCATGCGCACGAATTATTCCTTTGGCTTTTAAATTTTCCAGAATATCCATCTGAGGTTTCATGGTTTCTGTCCAGTTCTCGTCAACCATACAATGTATTTGTACCATATCAAGATAATCGACATTTAGTTCTTTCCTAAACCGTTCTACAACAATATCAGCATCCGGGCGCTCGGGCTCTGGAATGCCACCACCTCTGAACCAAATTTTTGAAGAGAGCATTAATTTTTCGCGCTCCATATTTTTTAATGCTTCAGCCATTAAACCATGTGTTCCGTAGGTGTCTGCACAGTCAAACATCCTGATTCCTTTTTCGTAAGCGTGTTGCAATAGTGCAATACTTTTTTGTTTGTCTTGTTTGGTAAGAAAACAGGTTCTGTTATTGGCATGTACACCGGTTCCCATTCCAAGCAATGTGGTTTCAATACCCGAATTTCCTAACTTAATCTTTTGTAAGGGATTGGTAGATAACGGTCTTGGATTGCATGAATACAACGGGCTCGAGAATAGAATATGTGCGGTTCCCAAACCTAAAGCGTGCACAAATTTCCGACGATTCATATTTATTTTTGCCATATCAAAATTTTTGATGTCAATATAAACAATATAATTTATTGTGTAAATTTTTGCTGAATAAAAGATTTAAGATTGGCTTTCTTAAAAAATAAGCTAAAAGTTTTTAGGTTGATAATGTCGCTTTAACCAGTTTGCAAGACCATCTAAACCTGGGAAAAGTACCCGTTCAGTAATGTTTGCCTGGTCGAGTTTGTCACGTATTTCCCATTTTAATTTAGCCGGAATAATAATTCTTCGGTACACCTCGGGATGTTTTAATAGCCAGTGGTCCAAAATCGAAGTAGCATCCGAAATAATAGAAAACAGCGCAAATTGGTTAACAATTCTTTCGTCGAGCGATGGGGGTTCGAAAAATAATACACTGCTTGGCCCAATGGTTTTGTCAAATTTATGGAGTGTAGAAAATTTTGATTCCAACATTTCAACTGTAAATGCGTTGCATTTCTCGTTACTCAATAATGCTTTTAAGGGTTCAGGAGCCAATTGATTTACCTGCACAAAATCGACTTTCCAGATTACGCCGTCGATATCAAATTTCTCGGTGTTTGAGGTAGCAAAGTGCATGGCTATAAAAGGGGAGTAGGTCCAATCTAATAG
Source organism: uncultured Maribellus sp. (assembly GCA_964476535.1). Lineage (GTDB taxonomy): Bacteria > Bacteroidota > Bacteroidia > Bacteroidales > Prolixibacteraceae > Draconibacterium. Next base: position 433 of record CAYZBC010000005.1, on the reverse strand, counting down.
CCGGGTTGGTAAACCGTGATGTTGCGCCAGCACCAGTGCCCGAAGCTGTGTATTTGTAAGATTGGATTCGCTTGTTCGTGCATATTTTATGAAATTCCGAAGAAGGTGGTATTCTAGTTCAGGTCGGGTTCCGCAGTTTCTTAGAAAGCTGTTTTGCAGTTGGTATCTGCAATCCGACAAGCCCCTAAAAGCATAATCGCTTCGAAATCTTTCCAGTTGGGGTTTCCATGAATCCCGATAGACTTCATCCACCAATTGAGACCAGCTACTTATTACTACATCATTTAGCGTTATTTTGCAATCCATTATTCAAAATATAGTTTGGTCTTCAAGTTATAAAATTCGCATGTAATCTCTTCGTTTATTAAATATTTTTATAAAAAACAGCAAAAGGAAATCGTAGAAATGATCTCCTTTTGCTGTTTAAAAATTC
>CAYZBC010000004.1:0-49725 GCA_964476535.1 uncultured Maribellus sp. | reverse complement strand
ATTAACAATATTGTTGAGGCGCAACAAAAAGTTGCCTTACGTTATTTCGAAGAAGGTAGCGTTGATGCAGCTATTCCACCTCTAAAAATATTATTGCATATTATGGCTTATGGAAACTACGAGGGAAAAGACCTGAGCAACCCGGAACTCCGAAAGTATTTCGACAGGGAATTTGTAATTCAGTCTGAATGGTACAACGAAAGGCTTAAATTAAAACAAAACAAAGATGTAACCTTCCTGAAAAAACAAATTAAATACCTGGAAGATTTTATAACGAATCCGGAAAATCAGGTTTTAGTTGATGAAATGCAAATTAAAAATCGCCTTAAAAATGCCAAAACCCAATTGACAGGCACTAAATCAGACAAATATCTGGAAAGTTTGAAAGGTACAATTGGGGCAGACCCTTTGTTTATAACTAAATAATCTTGTGATTTTAACCAAGCACATTATTCATCTGAAAAATAATTTCAAAAATAGTATTCGGTTGAGAAACATCTAAAAAAAACAACAGTCTGCTCATATTTGAGCAGACTGTTGTTTTCCTGAAATAGTATAAAAATTAAAGATTTACCAAAGTTTTATAAAAATTAAACTGATTGCGTTTTAGTGGGTCGAATTGATAATAGGCAATTGCAATGCGGCAAATATCTTTAATCGCCGTATAAATTTCGGCCACCTCTTTTTTACCATAGGTATTTAAATTTGCCTCTCCTTCCAAAGCAACAAAACAATCTTCAAATTCATTTGCCTGATTTGAGCACCCTAAAATTTTATCAAATAACGAATCCAAAGTACCCTTGTCTGTAATTTTTTGACGGGTTTCTTCGTCCATATTTGCAGCAAATGTTTTTAAAAACTTAAACAAACTTAAATGGTCGCCATTTTTTGCATCGCTAAAATAATCGTCGTACCCCACCTGTTTAAAAAATACTTTTAAGAATTCCTTGTCGTTTTTAAAATCTACCTTCATCGATGCACGTAACACTTTAAGATGTTGCAAACCTACGACCATAATTTCATGCCATTCCCGGTATCGGGTATCTGCCAACGCATCCAAATTATCATCATAATGTTTTTCGATGGTATCCCCAATCCAAATATTTAACGAAGTGGCATATTCCGGATCCCACTCTTTTCGAATGCTAGACAACTCGAAGATGTTTTCTTTGAATGATTTTGCAATTTTCTGACAAGCTAAAATTGTTGCAGTACTCGTTGGACAAATAGTTAAGGTTTCCATAAAAAAGGTATTTTTGATGTTAATCGATTAATACAAATTTACCAACTTCGAACCAAACATTCTTAAAAAGAACACTATAATATCCAATGTTTTACAGTTATGTTATGGAACTATGTTTCATAACTATGTTTTTATTATTTATTGAATAAAAGAGAGACAGAATTCTATACCTTTCTTTACATTTGAAATATTCTTGTTGACCATAACACCAATTCTCAAATTTCACAAATCAAATAAATCTCAATAGTCTATTTTCAAAAACCGAAAGTGTATTCAGGTTTTCGAGTTTTAGATATTAGAATACATTTGGGATTTGAGTATTGCTTATCAATATTAAGATAAAAACAATTCCCACAACAATGGAAACATCAACAACCAAGTCACCTCTTAACTATTTGGAGCTTATTTTTATGAATGCCGTTTTTTGAGTTCAGTAACAACATCTTCAATGCGATAACCTTTGTGCGAAAGTAAAACGATGAGGTGATAAATTAAATCTCCCGATTCATAAATAAAATTCTCATCGTCGTTTGCCATTGCGCCAATAATCGTTTCAACAGCCTCCTCGCCTACTTTTTGTGTAATTGTTCGTGTACCCTTTTTAAACAACGATGTTGTGTACGAACCTTCGGGCATTTCCTTTTTTCGTTTGTCGATAAAATCCTGCAAATAACTTAAAAAATGAACATTGTCTTTTGGATTCACCTCATCGAAACAGGTATCTGACCCAGTATGACAAACAGGCCCAACCGGATTTACCTTTATCAAAAGCGTATCGTCATCGCAATCCACCAGAAGCGAAACCACATTCAAAAAGTTACCTGACTCCTCCCCTTTTGTCCACAAACGATTTTTTGTTCGACTAAAAAAGGTGACTTGCCCAATTTTCTGAGTTTTTTCAACAGCCTCTTTATTCATAAAACCAACCATTAAAACTTTTAAGGTATTGTTATCTTGAATAACAGCAGGAATTAAACCGTTCAACTTAGAAAAATCCAGTTTAGAAATATTTTTGAATTCGCGCATTTTTATTTTTTATTATGAAATTAAAGTATCAACAGTAATTCTATCGAACTACAATTTTATTTTCTTTTAAATATTGTTTCAGAACCTGAATTGGAATTTCGTTGTAATGAAAAATACTAGCTGCTAGCCCGGCATCGGCTTTCCCTTTTGTAAACACATCAACAAAATGTTCTTTTGTACCGGCACCACCAGATGCAATTATGGGAATTTTAAGTGAATTGGCCATTTGCGCCAACTGCACATTTGCAAACCCATTTTTAGTCCCATCGTGATTCATCGATGTAAAAAGAATCTCCCCGGCACCGCGGTCTTCCGCTTCTTTTGCCCACGAAAAAAGTTCTTTATCAGTTGGGATCCGACCACCATTTACGGTAACCGTCCAGTAGTTATTTTCATCGCCACGGGCATCGATGGCAACCACAACAAACTGACTTCCAAAATTACGCGCCAAATCATCAATTAATTTTGGATTGCGTACTGCCGAAGAATTGATTGAAATTTTATCAGCTCCAGCACTTAACAGTTTTTCAGCATCGGCAAGTTCGCTAATTCCTCCTCCAACTGTAAAAGGAATATTCAGATGTGCCGCAATACGTTTTACCAACTCCACAAAAGTTTTGCGCCCTTCGTGCGTTGCCGTAATATCCAAAAAAACCAATTCGTCAGCACCCTCATCAGCATATTTTGCTCCCAATTCAACCGGGTCGCCAACCTCCTGAATATTCACAAAATTGATTCCCTTAACAGTTTGCCCGTTTCGGATATCCAAACATGGTATAATTCGTTTTGCCAGCATTCTTTTGTTTAAAGTTGAATGTTTATTGTTTAAAGTTACATCCGCTAATTCCGTCATGCTGAATTCATTTCAGCACCTCTCTTCCAAACATCAGATTCCGAAACAAGTTCTGAATAACGTACTAATTAAGCAACCTACACAATAAACTTTTCAATTTCTTTCAAAGTTATTCTATTTTCGTAAATGGCTTTGCCGATAATTACTCCGGGCACACCCATTTCATCTAATTTTAATATGTCTTCCATGGTTGCAATGCCACCGCTGGCTATTATTTCAACATTCGGCAGTGTTTCTAATATTTCCTGATACAATTCAAAAGAAGGACCAGTCAACATTCCGTCGCGACTAATATCGGTAGAAATTACTTTTGTAATTCCCTTTGTAAAAAAATCAGATATGAATTCAATTACCGGAAGCGCAGTAGTCTCCAACCAGCCACCCACAGCAATATTTCCATCTTTTGCATCGGCTCCCAGAATTATTTTTTCGCTACCATATTTTTCCAACCATTTGAAAAAAATTTCTCTGTCTCTCACTGCAATGCTTCCTCCGGTAATCATTTGAGCACCCGAATTAAATGCAATCTCTAAATCTTCGTCCGATTTTAAACCACCACCAAAATCAATAATAAGATTAGTATTTGTTGAGATGGTTTCTAATACTTTATGATTTACAATGTGTTTTGCTTTGGCTCCATCTAAATCTACCAAATGCAAGCGTGTAATTCCGGCGGCTTCAAACATTTTAGCCACTTCCAACGGATTTTCGTTGTACACCGTTTTTTGATTGTAATCGCCCTGTGAAAGACGTACACATTTTCCATCAATTAAATCAATGGCGGGAATTATTTCTATTTTTTTTCTCATGTTTTTTAATTCTCGCAAAGGCGCAGAGACACAAAGTTAATATGAAAATACAAATTGGTTTCTACAAATCCTCCAAAATCATTTTTAAAACAGCTTGCGCAGTAACTTCGCGGTTTGCAGCTTGCTCTACCACAATTGAATTTGGACTGTCTATTACTCCGTCGGTTACTACCACATTCCTACGAACTGGTAAACAGTGCATAAATTTGGCACTGTTGGTGAGTGCCATTTTTTCTTCGTTTACTGTCCAGCTCATGTCTTTCGAAATCACTTTCCCATAATCGTTGTACGACGACCAATTTTTCGCATAGATAAAATCAGCACCTTCAAATGCTTTTTTCTGGTCGTATTCCACTTTTACATCACCCATAAACTCAGGAGCTAATTCATAACCTCCAGGATGCGTAACCACTAAATCGTAATCGGTTTCTTTCATCCATTCCACAAACGAATTTGCAACTGCCTGCGGCAATGCCTTTGGATGCGGCGCCCAGGTAAGAACTACTTTTGGTCGCTCCTTTGTTTTGTATTCTTCTATGGTTAATAAATCAGCAAAACTTTGTAGCGGGTGACGCGTTGCACCTTCCATACTTACAACCGGCACCCCGGCATGCTCTACAAACTGATTGATAATTTTCTCAGTATAATCGTCTTCTCTACTTTCGAAACGGGCAAAAGCACGCACGCCAATTACATCGCAATATTTTCCAATTACCGGAATAGCTTCCAATAGATGCTCAGGCTTGTCGCCGTCCATAACTACACCTAATTCAGACTCCAATTGCCAACTATCGCCATTTACATTCATAACCATGGTGTTCATTCCCAAATTCATCGCTGCTTTTTGAGTGCTCAAACGCGTTCGCAAACTGGAATTAAAAAACACCAAAACCATGGTTTTATTTTTGCCCAAATGCTGAAATCCAAATGGATTCTTTTTCACTTCAAAAGCAGTTTCAATGGCTTTTTCGATGCTGGGAATATCTTTAAATGATGTGTAATTTTTCATATGATTATAATTGTTTATTTTAGAAGGTATCACATGGAACTCGCTTATAATCTCCCTCCTGTGTGCAAGAAATTTCACATGCTCGTTTCATCTTAATTTTTATTTAGTTGATTTATTTTGGGCGAACTTGTCCTTCGCCTTCAATTATCCATTTATAACTGGTGAGTTCTTCCAACGCCATTGGTCCGCGAGCGTGTAACTTTTGTGTGCTTATTCCAATTTCAGCGCCCAATCCAAATTGTGCTCCATCAGTAAATGCCGTTGAGACATTAGAGTAAACCGATGCAGCGTCAACCATCTTTCTGAATTTTTCAATTCTCTCAGAATTCTCCGAAACAATTGCTTCGCTGTGTTTTGAACTAAATTGATTGATATGTGAAATTGCCTCATCGAAATTCGCAACCGTTTTAATCGACATTTTCATAGAAAGAAATTCCGTTCCAAAAGACTCATTCGTTGCCGGAAGAAGTAATTCAGAAGGATAATTTCCGTCAATTTTTTCGAATGATTTTTCATCAGCATAAATCACCACTTTTTCTTCCGAAAGTCGTTTTGCAAAAGCAGGCAATTCCGACAAACGGCTTTCGTGAATTATCAAACAGTCGAGTGCATTACAAACCGACGGACGACGCGTTTTTGCATTAAAAACAATTTCGCAACCTTTTTCGGCATCACCAAATTCATCGAAATAGGTGTGGCAAATTCCTGCTCCGGTTTCAATTACGGGGATGGTTGCATTTTCTCGTACAAAGTTTATCAATCCCTGACTTCCGCGTGGAATAATTAAATCGATAAAACCGTGAGCATGTAACATTTCATTGGTTTCATCGCGACCACCGGATAATAAACAAACTACATTTTCATCTAAATTAAACTGCTTTAAAACTTTCTGAATAATAGAAACGATAGCCAAATTTGAATTCATTGCATCGCTACCACCTTTTAAAACGCAGGCATTTCCCGATTTTAAACAGAGAGCAAAAACATCAAAAGTTACGTTGGGACGCGCTTCATAAATAATTCCAATTACTCCGAATGCAACAGTTATTTTTGTGATTTTTAATCCATTTGGACGAGCCGTTTCACTTAAAATTCTGCCCACCGGACTATCTAAACCAGCAACATTTCGAATGTCAGATGCAATTCCCTTAATTCGTTCAACAGTTAATTTTAGCCGGTCGTATTTTGGGTCTTCAGGACTCATTCGAATCAAATCCTTATGATTTTCAGCAAGGATAAAAGAGGTGTTTGCTTCAGCCTCGTTTGCCAATTCCAACAAAATTTGAGTGACCAATTGGTCATCCACCAAATTAAGTTTTCGGGATGCTTTGAGTACGTTTTGCAGTTGTTTTTCTATTTTCATGTCACTGTCATTTTTTTAAATCCTCTTTCATAAGAAGAAGAGGAAGCTCAGAATACATCTCCTTGAAGTATCTAAAAAAGGGAAGAAGGATAGTTAAAGATTACTCCGAGCTATTTTCATGGGATTATAATTGTTTACTTTTTAAGGTAACCCATGGAACTCGCATGTTAATGATTCTTTTTCCCCGCATGAGTTGTTCTGCAAGTTTCTAAATACAAATAATCGTAATGTACAATTGGCTTATGTTTACCCGAATTTTTTTCTTTCTCGACTCTTTCCGAATCGTAACCTGCCTTACCTATTCCTATAGTTATTCCTAACTCATCAACAATTTTTATTAAATCTCCTTTTTTAAATATTGTTTTTATTTCAATTACACCAACCGGCAAAAGACTCACCGCTTTTTCTGAATTTAAAGCATTTACAGCACCCTCATTTATAACTACCTCGCCCTTTGCAAATCCATCAGAGTAACCAATCCATTTTTTTATGCCACTATTTTGTTTAGAATTTGGCACAAAAAAAGTATGTTTTAACTCTTTTTTTACGTCCAATAAATCAATCAAAATATTCTCGCTTGTACCATTTGCCACATGCACCCCAATTCCATCGCCTGCTACCTTTTGAGCTATTCTAAATTTTGTTAACATTCCCCCCCGACCAAAATCTGACCGTTCATCTGAAATAGCGTTCTCCGGTTCTTTGTCGTTACTATTTATTTGTTGAATGAGCTTTGCATTTTTGTCTTTTGGATGCGCACTGTAAACACCATCCACATTACTCAAGAGAATTAACGCCTCCGAATTTACAATAGATGCAATCAACCCCGAAAGCTCATCATTATCGGTAAACATCAATTCGTTTACCGAAATTGTATCATTTTCATTTACAATAGGAATCACTTTATTCTCCAACAAAGTTGTAAAGCAATTTTGCATATTCAGATAATGCCCCCGGCTCGAGAAACTCTCTTTCGTCGTTAAAACCTGTGCGCAAACCAAACCGTGTTCACTAAAAAAATCGGAATAACGACTTATTAATTTTACCTGACCCAGCGCCGCCCACAATTGACGTTTTGAAACAGCGTCAGTTTTTTTCGCAGGTTCCAGAACAGCCCGCCCGGCGGCAACTGCCCCCGACGAAACCACTACCACTTCTACCCCATTTTTGCGCAGAAAAGCAATCTGATCAACCAAGTGAGCAATTCGTGAAACATTTAAAGTTCCGTTTGGCTTTGCTAAAACATTACTTCCAATTTTAACTGTTATTTTCTTGTATCGAAACTGCATCAAATATTATTTATTCGAATTATCAATTTTTTTATACGATGCCAACACACCTTGAATTAACGAAGAACTGAAACCTTTGTGTTCCATCTCGTTTAATCCAGTAATCGTAACTCCACGTGGCGTTGTTACTTTATCAATTTCGCGTTCGGGATGATTGCCACTTTGCAACACTAATTCTGTCGCACCTTTTACTGTTTGAGCAGTAATAAACTGTGCCATTTCAGCACCAAACCCAATTTCAATTCCACCTTGCATTGCAGCACGAATATATCGAAGAGCAAAAGCAATTCCACACGAAGAAAGCACCGTTGCAGCCGCCATTAATTCTTCGCCAATCTCAACGGTTTTGCCTAATTTGTTAAACAGTTCAACCACATATTCTTTATACGAATCGGTATTCCCATTCGCCGAAATACAAGTGAGTGATTCCTGCAAAGCAATTGCAGTATTTGGCATCACCCGAAAAATCGGGATATCTTTTCCAGCCATTTCACCCAATTCATCTATTCCTACACCAGCAACTATAGAAATAAAGATTTTGCTGGAACTTAATTGCGACTTTATTTCATTAATAACTCCCTCAATATGGTACGGTTTTACTGCAACAATTACTACATCGGCATTTTTTACTGCTGCAAGATTATCTTGATAGGTAGTAACGCCCAACTCTTTCAATTCATTGAGAGTACTCTCTTTTCTGTCTGAAACAAAGATATCGGCAGCCGGCACAAAACCAGATTTTAAAAGTCCAACGGCAATTGCACCGCCCATATTTCCAACTCCAATAATTCCTATTTTTTTATTTTCCATGGTCAACTAATTTACAAAATTACAAGCAAGTAAAATCTTTTGTTCAATCTACGACGCAGAAATATCAGCAAAAACCGTTTCAAAGGCATGCAAAAATTGGTCAGCTTCCAGAATGGTCAGGTTCAAAGGAGGTAGTAATCGTATAATATTCTGCCCCGAAACTCCGGTAAAAACACCATAATCAAACAATAGTTTTTGACGCAGTTCTTTTATTGGGAATTTAAATTCCAATCCAATCATTAATCCTAACCCGCGAACGTCATAATCAGAACTAATTCCAACCAGTTTCTCCATCAAATAGTTTCCAACCTTTTCTGAATTTTCAACTAATTTTTCTTGCCGAATAACATCCAATACTGCAATTCCTGCGGCACAAGCCAAATGGCTTCCGCCAAATGTAGTTCCCAACATTCCGAACCAGGGTTTTATTTCGGGTTGAATTAAAACCCCGCCAATTGGAAAACCATTGCCCATTCCTTTTGCCATCGTAATTAAATCGGGCTGAACATCGGAGTATTGATAAGCAAAGAATTTCCCACTTCTACCATAACCAGATTGAATTTCATCCAATATTAAAAGGCTTCCATATTTTTCTGTCAGCTTTTTCAATTCAACTAAAAATCCTTCGGCTGGAATATTTATCCCCCCAATTCCTTGAATACCTTCAACAAGTACTGCTGCAACATTGCCCATTGAGAGCACCTTTTCTGTTGCTTCCAAACCATTAAAAGGAAGAATAATTGCGTTATCGGTTTCGTTTACCGGTGCAATAATCTTCGGATTGTCGGTTAAAGCTACTGTTACCGAAGTACGTCCGTGAAAACCCTTTTTATAACTGATAAATTTCTTTCTACCTGTAACAAACGATGCCAACTTTATGGCATTTTCGTTAGCTTCGGCACCAGAGTTACAAAGAAAAAGTTGATAATCGGGACAGCCCGAAATTTCGCCTAACTTTTCGGCCAACTCAACTTGTAACGGATTTTTAATTGAATTGGAATAGAATCCGATTTGTGAAAGTTGATCTGAAATTTTCCCTACATAATGTGGGTGACTGTGACCAATAGAAATTACAGCGTGGCCTCCATACAAATCGAGGTACTTTTTCCCCTCGGAGTCCCAAACATAGCATCCTTTTGCTTTTACTGGAGTTATGTTAAAAAGTGGATATACGTCAAATAGTTTCATAATTAAAAAGCTGGAAGACCGAAGATAGAAGACGGAAATTTATTCGTGTTTGCCCCAAATCTATTCTTCCAAATATTATATTGTTATTAATTCAAATTCATTTTAATCCGTCGGTTTCAACCTACGGCAAAGGATATTTATAAATTACTTACTGTCCATATCCATAGTCGTTGACTTAAGTCAACGGATTTTCTTATATTTCTAAAACGCAACCGGTTTCAAGTTCAACCCGGCTTTTTCATCCAACCCAAACATAAGGTTCATATTTTGAACTGCTTGCCCGGATGCACCTTTTATTAAATTGTCGGTTATACTAATTGCTACCAGTTTGTTGCCGTGTTTTTCCAAATACAGAACAGCTTTATTTGTATTAACCACTTGTTTCAATCCCGGATTTTTATCGGTTACAAAAACAAAAGGATGATCAGCATAAAACTGGTTAAATAATTCTTTTGCCTCTTCGATTGAACCATTAAAATTGGTGTATGCCGAAACGAAAATGCCCCGAGTGTGATTTCCACGGATAGGCACAAAATTGAAATCTTTGTCGAATCCGGATTGCAATTGCTTTAAACTCTGAATAATTTCACCTTCGTGCTGGTGCTGAAAAACTTTATATGCCGAAACATTGCCGTTTCTCCAACTAAAATGTGAAGTTGGTGTAGGATTTTGTCCGGCACCAGTAGAACCGGTAATTGCCTGAACATGTATTTCATCAGTTAACAAATTATTAGCGGCTAGCGGCAATAGTGCCAACTGAATTCCAGTTGCAAAACAACCTGGATTAGCAATATATTTTACTGATTTTATTTCGTCTCTATTTAATTCCGGCAGCCCATATACAAAATCATTCCCATCTCTTTTTAACCTAAAATCGTGACTTAAATCGATAATTTTCAACGATTCCGGCAATTCATTCTTTTCAACAAATTCGATGGATTTTCCATGTCCCATACAAAGAAAAATAACATCAACGGTTTTAAATGGCATCTCTGCAGTGAAAACCAAATCGGTATCGCCCAATAAATCAATGTGAACATCAGAAATTAAATTTCCGGCATTACTGGTACTCTGCACAAAACCAATTTCAGCCTCTGGATGATTAAATAAAATCCTCAACAACTCGCCAGCGGTGTATCCTGCGCCTCCTATAATTCCAACTTTAATCATCCGCTACTATAAATTTTTATTTACCGAGTTGTAAATCTTCAACGAGTTCGACATAATTTTTGTAAAACCTTTAATATCGTCGGCAGTCCATGCAGTAACCGTTTCGCCATATTCACCAAAATCTGAATTCATTAAATCATGTTTCGATTCTATTCCAACCAATTCAAAATGATAAGGTTTCAATTTTACAATTACTTTCCCAGTAACATTAGTCTGCGTATCTTCAATAAATTTTTCCATGTTACGCATCACCGGTTCATGATATTGTGCTTCGTGCAGAAACATTCCATACCAATTTGCCAATTGCTCTTTCCAATAGCTTTGCCATTTTGTAAGCGTGTGTTTCTCCAACAAATGATGTGCTTTAATTGTAATAAGCGGTGCAGCAGCTTCAAAACCAACCCGTCCTTTTATTCCAATAATTGTGTCTCCAACGTGCGTGTCGCGACCAATTGCATATTTAGACGCCTTCGTTTCCAGCGCTCGGATAATATCCGGTCCACTTTTGTAAGTTTGTCCATCCATCGATTTCAATTCACCTTTTACAAAACCCAATTCAACTGTCTTCTCTTCCGTTGCTTCCAACTGACTTGGATAAGCTTCGCTCGGTAAATTTGTGTTAGACTTTAAAGTCTCCTTTCCACCAACACTAGTTCCCCATAAACCTTGATTTATAGAATACTCCATTTTAGTAAATTCTGCTTCGAAACCATACTTTTTCAAATAATCTATTTCGTATTGACGGCTTAACAACAAATCTCGTGTTGGAGTAATTATTTCAATCTCGGGAGCTAAAACCTGAAAAGTTAGATCGAAACGAATCTGGTCGTTTCCGGCGGCGGTACTCCCATGAGCAATATAACAAGCACCAATTTCCTTGGCATAATTTATAGTTGCAATTGCCTGAAAAACACGTTCGGAACTCACAGAAATCGGATACGTATTATTACGTAGTATGTTTCCGAAAACCATGTAGCGAATGCATTTTTGATAGTACTCTTCGGTTACATCCAATGTAACATGTTTTTTCGCACCAAGTTTATACGCTCTCTCTTCGATGGTTTTTAATTCATCGTCAGAAAAACCACCAGTATTTGCAATGGCAGTATAAACTTCGTAACCTTTTTCTTCAATCAAATATTTTACGCAAAACGAGGTATCTAATCCGCCGCTAAATGCTAAAACTAATTTTTTACTCATAACCTATTATCTTAAAAAGAGTGACATTCTACCTAAATTCAAATCTTAAAACTATACATTTTTTAACTGCCTGAACCCGACTCACTTTCAAATCCTATATAAGGCGAGACACATCTCTCCTATTTCTTCTTTCCAAAATTTAAAAAACTTCTTTTACCTTTTTCTCCACCTACCGGATTGAATTTTTTTATATTCTCCAGCAAACTTCTTTTTCGAATTCCATTTCCGTTTGTAAAATTGGGCTCTTCCCAGGCCGGATTATATAACATTCCTGTACACAAACATTTCGTACGTTCTGTACGTTCCAAGATATCGTAATTCACACAGCTTTTACAACCATTCCAGAACAAATCATCATCGGTAAGTTCAGAAAATGTTACCGGACGATATCCCAGTTCATGATTAATTTTCATAACGGCAAGTCCAGTAGTTAAGCCAAATATTTTCGACTTTGGATACAGTTGGCGAGACAATTGAAAAGCTTTCTTTTTAATCTCCTTTGCCAATCCAAGTCCTCGATATTCTTCAACTACAATTAATCCTGAATTAGCCACAAATCCCTTTGACTGCCAGGCCTCTATGTAACAAAAACCTGCAAATTTTTTGTTATCCATGGCAATAATTGCTTTCCCTGCATTCATCTTTTCCTCCAGATATTCAAAAGTTCTCCGTGCAATACCCGTCCCACGTTGCTTTGATGCTACATCAATAGCATCATTAATATCATCGATATATTTTAAATGATCGGTGCTAGCAACTTCAATCTTTATACTTTTCAAATCCTTCATTAAAACCCAAAATTATAGTTTACCCTTCAAGTTAGGCATAATTGTTATCAATGTATTAATTAAATCCATTTTTGAAATCCCCTCTCTTTGTATAATTAAAATCGTATCATCACCCGCAATTGTACCTAATATTTCCCATGAATTTGCACCATCAAGAACCGCAGCAATACTACTTGCATAACCAGGTTTGGTTCTTAAAACTGCTAAATTCCCTGAAAAATTCAGATCCTTGAAACCATCAGCCAAATAATTCACCTTATTTATTTCAGAAACAGCTCCTTTTTGCCCACCATCAGGAATTGAATAAACATATCCTTTTGCCGGATGAGGAACTTTGGCTACTTGTAAAATTTTAAGATCACGCGATAATGTTGCCTGCGTTAAATCAAATCCAATTAACTGTAATTCATTCAATAATTCATCCTGACTATGAATATTGCCTTTCAAAATTATTTCCCTAATCTCCAATTGCCTTTTTACACGATTCTTCATTATGTATAAATATACATTTACATTGCAAAATTATACATTTTTTTATTATAAACAACCAAAAGTTTAAGAATTATTTGTATTTTTGCATCGATAATAAAATTAACATCGTCATTTTTACTTCGATGAGAAAGAGAAAAAAATTAAATAATATATAACATTAAAAAAGGTGCGTTTGAACTAATTGTAGTGCAAGCGCATTTTTTTAATAGAAGAGCTGAAATATGTTGAAAGTAAAACAAGCAAAACTCACCCTGGAAGACGGAACCGTATTCGAAGGAAAATCGTTTGGAAGTGAAACGTCAGTTGCAGGCGAAGTAGTTTTCTACACCGCTATGACAGGTTATCCTGAGAGTTTGACAGATCCTTCGTACACTGGACAAATTTTAGTTTCCACTTATCCAATGATTGGTAATTACGGAGTTCCATTCAACAAAAAGGAAAATGGAATTCACAAATATTATGAATCGAACAAATTGCATATTACCGGATTAATTGTTTCAGATTATTCTTTTGAATTTAGCCACTGGAATGCCGAAAAAAGTTTATCAGATTGGTTAAAGGAATCTGATGTTCCGGGCATTTTTGACATCGACACCCGAGCCTTAACAAAAATTTTACGTGAAAAGGGATCAATGCTTGGAAAGATTGAATTTGAAGAGGAAACCATCGATTTTTACAATCCTAATAAAGAAAATCTTGTGGCCACCGCAAGTTGTAAAGAAAAAGAGGTTTATGGTGATGGAGAACACAAAGTGGTTTTAATTGATTGCGGAGTAAAAAATAATATAATTCGCTGTTTGCTTGACAGAAACTCAACTGTGATTCGTGTTCCATGGGATTACGATTTTGCAGATGAAGAATACGATGGATTATTCATATCCAACGGCCCGGGCGACCCTGCAATGTGCGACGTAACGACTAAACATATTAAATCTGTTATTGATAAAGAAAAACCAATAATGGGAATTTGCCTCGGCAACCAACTTTTGGCTCGTGCGGTAGGAGCAGAAACATACAAATTAAAATACGGTCACCGAAGCCACAACCAGCCAGTTTTATTACATGGTACAAACAAATGTTACATTACTTCTCAGAATCATGGTTTTGCAGTTGAAACCGGAACTTTACCGGATTACTGGGAACCGTTATTTATTAATGTTAATGATGAAACCAACGAAGGAATCAGGCACAAAACGAAGCCATTCTTTTCAACTCAGTTTCACCCTGAAGCTTCAAGCGGACCGACTGATACAGAGTTTTTGTTTGACGATTTTATCAAAAGTATAGAAGAAAATAAAAAGTAAAAAAGTCTCATTCAACATTCCGTCAGCTTGCGGAGAAGAAATTTTCCGGCTCTAAAAATTAGCAGGATTAAAAAAGAAGCCAAAATAACAACACCATGATAAGAACAGATATAAAAAAAGCAATTATCCTCGGGTCCGGAGCATTAAAAATTGGAGAAGCCGGTGAATTTGATTATTCCGGTTCACAAGCGTTAAAAGCACTAAAAGAAGAAGGTGTTGAAACCATTCTCATCAACCCAAACATAGCTACTATTCAAACTTCCGAGGATATTGCCGACAAAATATATTTCCTTCCTATAACTCCTTATTTTGTTGAGGAGGTTATAAAAAAAGAAAACCCGCAAGGAATTTTACTCGCTTTTGGAGGACAGACTGCATTAAATTGTGGTGTTGCATTATTCCAATCGGGAGTACTGGAAAAATATAACATTAAAGTTGTAGGGACACCAGTGCAATCGATTATCGACACAGAAGACCGCGAAATTTTCGCTAACATGCTGAAGGAGATTGATGTTTACACACCAAAAAGTATTGCTGCTGAAAACATGGAACAAGCCCGCGATGCTGCCAAAATAGTTGGATTCCCAATTATTATTCGTGCCGCTTACACATTGGGTGGTTTGGGTAGCGGATTCTGTGAAAACCAAAAAGAACTTGAAGCTTTGGCTTCCAAAGCATTTACTTATTCCCCACAAATATTAATTGAAGAATCGATAAAAGGATGGAAGGAAGTTGAATACGAAGTGGTACGCGACAAATACGACAATTGTATTACCGTGTGTAACATGGAAAATTTCGACCCTCTGGGAATTCATACCGGCGAGAGTATTGTTGTTGCTCCCTCGCAAACCCTTTCGAATGCCGAATACCATAAACTGCGGGCGGTTTCAATAAAAATTATTCGCCGGGTAGGAGTTGTTGGCGAATGTAACGTTCAGTTTGCGCTTGACCCACATTCGGAAGATTACCGTGTAATTGAAGTTAATGCACGACTATCACGTTCATCGGCACTGGCATCGAAAGCAACCGGTTATCCACTGGCTTTTGTTGCCGCAAAACTTGGACTTGGCTATGGCTTACACGAACTAAAAAACTCGGTTACCAAAGTTACCACCGCCGCTTTTGAACCTGCACTTGACTACTGCGTAGTAAAAATTCCACGATGGGATTTGAGTAAATTTGTAGGTGTGTCGAAAAATCTGGGAAGCTCGATGAAAAGCGTTGGCGAAATTATGGCAATCGGACGAAGTTTTGAAGAAGCCATTCAAAAAGGAATTCGAATGGTTGGGATTGGAATGCACGGTTTTGTAGCCAATAATGAAGAAATCAGTATTGCAGCAATTGATGAGGAATTGGTAAATCCAACAGATCGCCGGATTTTTGCCATTGCCGAAGCATTCAATAAAAACTATTCGATTGACGAAATTTACGAAAAGACAAAAATTAATCGCTGGTTTCTTCATAAACTGAAAAATATTTTCATCATAAAAAATGAAATGGAGAAGGTTCACGAATTAAACAACCTCGACATTGATTTACTGAAACTTTCGAAAAAAGCAGGATTTTCAGATTTCCAAATTGCACGACTGGTTTTAAAAAGTACAAATGCAAAAATAAACCATGATTTATTAATGGTTCGGGAATATCGTAAAACAAATGGAGTTCTTCCTTTTGTGAAACAAATAGACACGTTGGCGGGTGAATATCCTGCTCAGACCAATTATTTGTACATGACTTACAGCGGAAGCGAGCACGACATTGAATTTTTAAACGATGATAAATCAGTTATTGTTTTGGGTTCGGGAGCGTATCGGATTGGTAGTTCAGTTGAATTCGACTGGTGTAGCGTAAACGCGGTTGACACCATTAAAAAGGAGAATTACCGTTCAATAATGATTAACTACAATCCCGAAACGGTAAGTACAGATTACGATACCTGCGACCGACTTTATTTTGACGAACTGACTTTTGAGCGCGTTATGGATATTGTTGATTTGGAAAATCCTCATGGAGTTATTGTTTCCGTAGGAGGCCAAATTCCTAATAATCTGGCGATGAAACTGCACAAACAAAATGTTCCGATACTGGGAACTTCGCCTTTAAATATTGACAGAGCGGAAGACCGCGAAAAATTCTCTTCTCTTTTAGATACATTAAAAGTTGATCAACCGCGCTGGGCGCGCCTTTCAACCATAAAAGAAATTAACAAATTTGTGGATATTGTAGGTTATCCTTTACTAATTCGTCCTTCGTACGTTTTATCGGGAGCAGCAATGAATGTAGTTTCGAATCCCGACCAGTTGGAGCATTTTCTTGAATTGGCAACCAACGTTTCGAAAGAACACCCGGTTGTGGTAACTGAATTTATTGAGCAAGCCAAAGAGATTGAAGTTGATGCAGTGGCCAACAAAGGAGAAATGATAGCCTATGCCATTTCTGAACATGTGGAATTTGCCGGAGTTCACTCTGGTGATGCAACCATTGTTTTTCCACCACAAAAGTTATATGTGGAAACCATTCGCAGGGTTAAAAGAATTGCACGCGAAATTGCCAAAGGATTGGAGATTACCGGTCCGTTTAACATGCAATTTTTAGCAAAAGACAACGATATAAAAGTTATTGAATGCAATCTCAGAGCTTCGCGCAGTTTCCCGTTTGTTTCGAAAGTAATGAAACTAAACCTCATTGAAATTGCAACAAAAGTAATGTTAGGAATTGATGTTCCAAAGCCTGACAAATCGTTTTTCGAATTGGATTATGTGGGTGTAAAAGCTCCGCAATTTTCGTTTGCGCGTTTATTAAATGCCGACCCCGTTCTGGGAGTTGATATGTCATCCACCGGAGAAGTTGGCTGTATTGGCGAAAACTATTACGAAGCAATTTTAAAAGCAATGCTTTCGGTGGGCTATAAAATTCCGGTTAAAAATGTTCTTATCTCATCGGGGCCTTCACGAGGTAAAATTGAACTGCTAAACAGTGCCCGGATGCTTCAGGAACGTGGTTATAATATTTTTGCCACTGAAGGAACTCATCGATTCTTTCAAGACAATGGAGTTAAAAACACCTTACTTCATTGGCCAGACGAAGAGGAAAAGACACCGAATACAATCGATTTTATTAAAGAAAAGAAAATTGATTTAGTAGTTAATATTCCAAAAAACCTTACTACCCGGGAACTTAAAAACGGATATCAAATTCGCAGAAATTCAATCGATTATAACATTCCTCTAATAACAAATGCAAGGGTTGCCAGTGCATTTATTTATGGAATTTGCAAATACAATTTAGAAGACATCTCGGTTAAAAGCTGGGACGAATATAAATAGTGGAAGAGGCCTCTCCCAACCTTTCCAAAGGAAAGAAACTAAAAAAAAAGCATCGGTCGCGGTTGACTGATGCTTTTTTTAGTTCAAAATAACTTTGATTTTCCAAAGCTTTGTTTCTGATTTCCGGTTCTTATTCTCATCCCAAATCGGTGAATGAACACCAACTTTTATTTTCCAAACCGGTTCTTTAATTTTAGTGATTAATCCACTCTTGTTAACATTCTGTTTCATTGTTTTCAAAAAAATATATTTTCTTCTGGCTTTCAAATTACAATTTAAGGAAAAACGTAAAAAGATCCTCAAATATTTTGTGTTAACTTACAAATATTGAGCCAAATCCACATTATTTGAGATAGATTTCAAAAAAACATTCAGAATGTTGCAAAACAATCAATTTAAACTATTTTCTTTAATTGAATATCCTCGTTTTTCTATCGCTTTTTCAATCTTGGTTAAATCTGTTTTCGACGCATTAAAATGTACAATTGCAGTAGAATCGTTTAAACTTACCACAACCGATTCAATTCCTTCCAGCTCGTTCACCCCTTTTGTGACCGATGCCACACACATGTCGCAATGCATGCCACCGATACTAATCGTTGCTTCAACAACTTTAACTACTTCGACAGACACAGCGCCCGATTTTTTACTTCCTGACTGGCAAGAAACAAATGCGATAACAATTAATAAATAAAATAATTTTTTCATAACACTTTTTTTTATAACGAGACTTAAAGACTTAAGTATCAAGATAACCATTAAATTTTAGACTTTTAAACCAAAAGATTTGAGTATCGGTTCAATTTTTAATCTTATATCTCATCCAATAATCTTTTGTACTACCTTATTACCGGAGCTAAAATCTGTTTATTCTCATTACTGGCAGCACCCATAACCTCCTTAATCTTTGCTCCCATAAATTTAGATAATAATCCAGAGTTCATCATGGAAACAAATGTTTTTCCATCTTTTTCATAAACCGCAATTCGGCACGGCATTAATGCTGATGCTAAACGGACTTCGTTGCTTTTAAGAATTTCGTATGCATGTTCAGGTTTACAAAGCGAAAATACTTTAACCGGATTTACTTCAAATCCATGCTTTGCCATCGTTTTCTGCAAATCGTATTGGTGCGACACACTCCAACTATTTTTTGTCGCCGATGCAACAATCGTTTCCACTGTTTCTTCAAAACTCAATTTACTTTCGTGGACCACAAACATTTGTTTGGGTAGTACCACAACAATTGCCAATATAGTAATGGCAATTCCTGCAAATAATCCGATTAAAAAAACTGATATTCTATTTTTCATTATTGCTACTTTTAAACTTATTTCAATTAAACAGCGCTAGCAAACATTTGTTTGATAAATTTACTCGATGGGTTATTCCGTAATATTGATGCGGTTTATTGAAATAAAAAAAAAGACTCCATTCTTCAAGTAAAGAACAAAATCCTTTTTTTAATTTCAATTAATGAACAAAAGCTTAATACAATCCTTCCACCGAAAGATAACGTTCCCCATGATCATAAGAAAAAGTTAAAATACGCGAACCAGTCGGTAATTCTTTTATTTTTTTAGCCACCGCGGCTAACGAAGCACCGGAAGAAATTCCAACAAACAAACCTTCTAGTTTTGCTGCTTTTTGTGCGTACTCAAAAGCTTCCTCTTTACTTACTTGAATCGTACCATCCAATAAATCCGTATTTAAGTTTTTAGGAATAAATCCTGCACCAATTCCTTGAATTGCATGTGGTCCGGGAGCTCCTCCTCCAATTACCGGACTTCCATCGGGTTCAACCGCAAATACTTTCAAGTTTGGAAATTTCTTTTTCAAAACTTCTGCAACACCTGAAATATGTCCTCCGGTACCAACTCCGGTAATCAGGTAATCAATTCCTTCAGGAAAATCGGCCATAATTTCCTGTGCTGTAAATTTTCGATGTACATCAACATTGGCCGGATTATCAAACTGAAGTGGAATCCATGAATTTGAATTTTGTGCAGACAATTCCTCCGCTTTTGAAATAGAACCTTTCATTCCCTTTTCTTTTGGAGTAAGAACCAATTCAGCACCCAAAGCTAAAAGTACTTTTCGGCGCTCCATTGTCATTGACTCCGGCATGGTGAGAATTAAACGATAACCTTTTACTGCGGCTACCATTGCCAAACCAATTCCGGTATTCCCTGAAGTTGGTTCAATAATTACGAACCCAGGTTTTAAAATTCCTTTTGCTTCGGCATCTTCCACCATGGAAAGCGCAATCCGGTCTTTTATACTTCCTCCAGGATTCGTTTTCTCCACTTTCACCCAAACTTCGTAGTCAGATGAATAAAGCCTGCTCAATCGAACATGTGGCGTGTTGCCAATGGTTTCCAAAATACTGTTTGCTCTCATAATAATTCTGGTATTAAATCGGTTAAAACAAAAAAGACCTTACTGATTTTTCAGAAAGGCCTTCGGTTATAATTAAATATATTTTTCAATTTATAATACGTAAACACCTTTCCCTTTTTTAAGAAAACAACAACAAGCTATATTACAAACTGTATTTTTCATAAACTTAAATTAAAAACAAAGATGAATCCAAAATGTTTTCAAAATACTATTTCTTTTTTCCCTTTCTATTGAAATGGCAATTTTGAAAGCGTATCTGCCAACTTATTAATTCCTTCTTCCAATTTACTACCGGCCATCATTTTAATCATCATACTCATTTCGGCATGCAATGTCAAACGCATTTTTGTTTGAAATTGGTCGACGGGAATTAATTGAATCCAAAAAGTAAAACTCAGTGGTAACCCGCCAGAACTTTCAACCTTAATGGTTTTAAAAGGCTCGCGTTTAACAATCTTTATTTCAGCCACGCCCAATCCGGTTACATTGAATTTACAGGAGTCTGTATCTGACTGAAAATCGGTAATTTTTATTTGCGGAATCTTTTCAGTAATTTTTTCGATTAACCCTGAATTTAAATAGCTGGATAAATTTTCGAAATTTGAAAGATAATTGAAAACAACCTGTTGATTGTGTTTTATCAGCTTTACATCGCTTGTGTATTTATTTAAACTCATTACGGCAAATTAATGTTGAAAAAAATCCCGCAAAAAGCAGGATATATTTAACTCTTGTAAATTCAAATTACTTTCCCCAGGAAGCAGGATCTTCACGCCATTTCATGAGCGTTTCAACCTGATCTCTGGTAACTTCTCCAATTTCAACCGCAGTATCAATTAATATCTGATAACGACTTAACGAAGTCAATTCAATATTTGCTTTCTTGAAATTGTTTATCGCATGTTCGAAGTTATATGTAAAAATGGCAACCATTCCAATAACATCTCCACCGAAATTATTCACGGCTTCCGCTGCTTTCAAACTACTAATCCCTGTAGAAACTAAATCTTCAATAACCACTACTTTTTGAAGCGGAACCAAGTCTCCTTCAATCAGATTTTCCAAACCATGTCCCTTTGGTTTTGCCCGCACATAAATAAATGGAAGCCCTAAAACTTCAGCAACCAAAGCACCAATAGCAATTGCTCCGGTAGCAACGCCTGCAATTACTTCAGCATTTGGATACTTTTCCTTTATAACTTCCACAAACCGGTCGCGAATATATGTTCGTGTTGCCGGGTAAGAAAGAATTTTTCGATTGTCGCAATAAATAGGAGATTTCCAACCCGATGCCCATGTAAATGGATTTGAAGGTTGTATCTTTATGGTATTAATTTCAAGTAACTTTTTTGTTACTTCAATTTGTGTAGATTTCATTACAATATAATTTTAGTTTTCAAAAGTATTCGTTCGGCTGTCCCGATTCATCGTAAGAGTAAGGCTCCTGTTTCCGTAAGCTGACGAATATTTGTTTTATGATAAAATGTAAACATTAATTCGAAACAAATGTACGAAGTTTTTTTTAACGACCGGAAGATTACCATTGCTGCTCCGGGGAAAATAACAATAATAAAACCATCTCAAATAATTGATTATTTAATTCATGCAGAAGACGTAAAACGCTGGTTTTTAAAATTTATTGAAAATGATATTCCAAAAGTTTTAATTCTGCATTCTGCGCCGGATATTTTTTTCAAAACTATTTTTCAGCAGGTTTTTACTTCCATACCGGCAGCAGGTGGGATAGTCATCCGAAAGAACAAATTGCTTTTTATTTTCAGGAATGAGAAATGGGATTTACCAAAAGGGAAAATTGACGCGGGAGAAACAAACAGGGAAGCTGCTTTGCGAGAAGTTAATGAAGAGTGCGGAATTTCAAAGCATAAAATAATAAAACAATTGCCTTCCACTTTTCACATTTTTCAATCGCCCTACAAAAAAACAAAAGGGCAATGGGTTTTTAAAGAAACCTTTTGGTTTGAAATGGAATATTCTGGCGTTGAAAACGGGCATCCTCAAATAGAAGAAAATATTACCGAAATAAAATGGTTTGACCGTAGCGAATTAAATGTGCCCTTTTCAAATACCTACGCCAATTTGAAATCCGTTATTTCAAAATACTTAACGAAATAAATGAATTCCATTTCTCTCTTATAAGGTTTTTGGTTGGTTCTGAAGGGAATTTTATCGGGATTGATTTCGCTGCCGTTCGAAAAGTTCGCGTTGTATGAAGGAACCAAACTGTTGCTCGAAACCTTCCAACGGAGCTTTCACCGAGACAAATTCTACTTTATGATCTTGATCTAAAAGATAACATTGTGGAAACGATTTAACTTTATACTTCGTAATAAATTCGCTATTTTCATCAACTAATTTTATCCCTGCAATATTATTCTCGCTTAGAAATTTGTTCATTTCTTTGGGCTCTGTATCTTTTAACACAATAAAAATATCAAGATACTTTTGAAATCGTTTTTCAATGTTTACAAGGAATTTTAATTGCTCGCGGCAAACAATCATTTCAACATCTGCAAAAACAACATACTTAAACTTATCGGTGGTTTTATTTGTACAAAACTGCTTTCCTTCAATACTTTTAAGACAAATGGGCGGAGCCACAGTACCTTTTTGCAAATGAATTAGTTTTGCGGAAACAAAATGTGCAGACTGCTGAATTATTTTGTTTGAATTTTTGAAAAACAGATCCAAACCGATCAACTTTAGAATTGCGTTTTTCGAAAAATCCCCTGAATAAAAAGCGTCGTGCAACAATTTCAAAATTACCAATTCAGCCATTCCTTCATCTATTTTATACTTTCGCTTTACAAATTCCTGTAAAAACGAAATGTCCGAATTATTTACAGCAGCCTGAATCTCCGCTCCTTTAACCGATTTCGCTTCGAAACTTAATTGCCCGCTAAATGCTTTATCAAATAAATCAAGAAAAGATGGATGCAACCAAAACTGCTGGGAGACATCGGAAAAAACATCCGAAAACTGCTCCGGCTTTTGTCTGAATACTTCTGCTTCCAACATTTTCATTTTCATTTTTTTGTGAAGATTAAATGTTTTCGATTGAAGATTAGTAAAATCCTTATTCAGCAAAAAAACAACAGAATCGTAAATTGTTTTCGATTGTCTAAAATAAAGTTCATTGAAAAATTTATCCGTTAATTTATTAAATTGTTGTGTAAATAATGAAATCTGATTATTCAGTTGAGTACTATTTTCGATGGCAAACCAAAAGGCAACCGGACTAAAATACGGATTTTTTTCATCGGCAAAAGACTTTTCGCGCAACGGAGGCAATCGCAATTTAACATTTTCATCGGGCTCCAAAAGCAGCATTCCCCGGTAAATTCCAAAATCGCAAAAAACGTAACTTGTTGTTTTATTCTCAAATATTGAAATACATTTCCCCTTTTCGTCGAACTCAAGCGAAAAAGCGAGTTCACTCTCTTTGGCAATCGGATCGGAATATTGAAAAAAGTCAAGCTTTTTTCCTGAATACTCAATATTATCGCATTCAATTGTGGTTGAACCTTCAGAGAAATAATTAGCTGAAATGATAAAAAGAAAAATGAAAAATTTACGCATTCATTTTAATTTATTTGTTGCCCCTGTTAAACTCGCTAATATCCAAAGATTTTGGCAAAAACATACTTGCATCGCCGCCGTGGAAGATAATATCGCGTACAATAGTTGCCATTACCGGAGTATGTTCTGGCAATGTTAAGAGAAAAACCGATTCAATTTCTGGATGCATTTTTTTGTTTACTTGCGCAATGGCACGTTCGTACTCAAAATCGGACGAAGTTCTAATACCACGTAAAATATATTTTGCATTTACCTCTTTGCAAAAATCCACAGTTAATCCATCGTATGTTTGAACTTTTATTTTGTCTTCACCCTGAAAAACCTGTTTGATCCATTTTAATCTTTTCTCGATGGAAAAAAACGATTTTTTGTTGGCATTGTAACCAATCATTATTACAATTTTGTCGAATAAAGGCAAAGCCCTGTTTACAATCGATTCGTGTCCAATTGTAAAAGGATCAAACGATCCTGGGAATATGGCGATTCTCTCCATCTTTTTATTTTTGTCAAAATTAAGCTAAAAAAGCACTTTCAGAAACGGTTACACAATTCATTTTATTGCTTTAGCATAATTAGAATGCGCAAACGAAATACTTCTACAAAACTGTGAACCTACAAAAATTTTACGTTTTTAAGTACATCCAATTTAAATCTGATACCTGTTAAATCGGTTTTGCACTGCATTTCGTATTGATATTGACCAACAAATATTACTTTGTTTAATACGTTTTTCACAAAACACAAATTTTAGTTTTACCAGAAGTAAAACTACTCTTTTATTAAAAAAAATAATTCCCACGAATTTTGAAATAATAATTGAGGTATCCTTTACAGTAATTTCGTTTAATTTGTTGTTTAAAACTTCTTGCATTGAAAATTCAGCTTAATAAAATATTGTGGGGATATGCCTTTCTAATTGTTGGATTGGCTTATATTTTTGGATTGTTCATCGATCTTACCGGTGATTCAGGACTTTACGCGACAATTTCGCGCCAAATGGTGGAATCGGGAGATTGGTTCAATCTTAAAATTAACGGCGAACCCTACGACCAAAAACCACATCTGTTTTTCTGGCTTGCGGGCTTGGGAATTCAACTTTTTGGAAATACCAATTTTGCATTCAAACTATTCCCATTTTTATATGGTTTACTTGGAATTTATTTTACTTATCGCTTAGGAAAACAACTGTTCTCGAACGAAACAGGAAAACTAGCAGCTCTAATTACCGGAACTTCGCAATTATTTTTTCTCTATTTTTTCGATTTTCATACCGATACAGTTTTGCAAACTGGTGTTGTTTTGGCGTTGTGGCAATTGGCGGCTTATTTGCAAAAAAAGAAAATTATAAATTTTGTTTCGGGCTTTTTGGGAATCGGACTTGCAATGTTTTCGAAAGGACCGATTGGTGCAATTTTGCCATTTTTTGCAGTGTTGTTGTATTTACTGGGGCGAAAAGATTTCCGGCAGCTTTTTCACCCAAAATGGATACTGGGTGTTTTAATTGTGCTGATTGTAATCTCACCAACGCTATTTCATTTATATAAAAGCTTTGGTTTCGAAGGACTTAAATTTTACTTCATCACCAATAATATTGGACGAATTACCGGTGAATATGCAGGTTCAAGTTCAGATCCATTTTTTTACATCCATACCCTTTTATGGGCGGTTTTACCCTGGACTGTTTTTGTTGTTGGTGCAATTGTATTTGAAATAAAAAGTTGGTTTGCGAAAGATCGTAAAAATGATTGGGGAGTTTATTTACTAGGCAGTGTTTTAATTTTAGTTGTTATTTTTAGTGTAGCAAAAGGAAAAGCACCCAACTACTTTCTAATTGTCCTTTCGCCAATTTCCGTGATTGCCGCGCGCTGGATAAACAGAGTTTCTGAAATGTCAGTAAAAAAACAGAGAAAACTAGTGCTTTTACAAAATATTTTCATTTTCCTTTTAGTGCTTTTTTTTATTTTTATTGCGGTGGTTTTTGGTGAAGGAAAATTTGGATTGTCCATTTTATTGTTGGTGCTTTTGTTGAGTGCTACGTTTTATTTTATCAAAACTCAAAATAGTCCGATTCACAAAACCATTTTTGTTACCGTTGTTGTAATTGGAACGTTGAATCTGTTTTTGAATGCAAAAGTACTCCCTGATTTATATAAATACCAGGGAGCGAGACAGGTTTTGGCAGAATTTGAGAACGATAGAAAAGAAAAAGATATTTTAATAAACCTTCATGTTGAGGAATATGAAATTTTCTATTATGCTAAGTCTCCTATTATCCAGTTTTCCAATTGGGACGAGTATTATGATTTGTTTAGGAAAGAGGGAACCTGGATTTATACCAACAAAGGTGGGTATGAAGGAATTCTAGATTTGAATGTTAATTTGGATAGCGTGCACACAATTAATTGCCTAGGAATGAACCAGCTATCCTACCAGTTTTTAAATTCAACAACCCGGAAAAATTCATTACATAAAAATTACCTTATTAAAATTCACTAATTTTTTGCCATTTTTTATACAAAATACTCGAAATGTATAGGTTATTTTTTTTGTTGATTTTTTTTATACTCCAGCATCCAGACAGCGTCCAAAACCAACATCGAATCTACAGAAATATTATTTTCTTTGGCTTTTCTTCGTATATCTTTCATCCAGTTTTCATTGGCTTTTATATTTAATTTAATTTTTTGCAGTTCTGCTTGAGTTTGACCAATTTTTACTTTTTTCTCTGGTAGTGTTTTATCAAATTTAAGGTCGAATGATTGCAATGCTCCTTTTGTAAAGCCCCAAGGGAATTTGGGAAGATTTGCTTCAGTTACCAGTAAAATGAAAACATCGTTGGTTGAAATTGTTTCCCAATAATTTATGTCTTCCACTTTTAATGACTCCTCAAAACTTTCGGGATATATCTGACGATTGTAATACCAAAAACCACCAGCGCTAAAAGATTTAGCCCACAATCCGAGTTGAAACATACTCCAATAAAAACTGTCGCCAATTAAGATGGTTTTTGGCTGCGATTTCCCATTCGCAGGTTCCCATTCATTTTCCGGATAGCACATTGGTTTCGATGGAAGTTGCCATAGTAAGTTCATTCCATCTGCAATATCATAGTCCATTCGTTTTAATTTTCGTGTAGTTCGATAATTGCCTAGAATCAAGTTTGGCAAATCTTCGTTTCTTAATTGTTCTACATGGTGAATTAGTGAATCGGTGGCTAGTAACATTCCGAAATAACTCCAATGAATACCGTATTTTGGATAGAGATTATATCTTGAAGTATCCTTCATCTGCAAAAACCAACGGTTAAAGTCCAGATGGTTTACTCCAAATTCATTTAAATATTTTGAATAGAATTTATAATTGGTAGTATCTGTTTTGGATTGAACATATTTATAAGGAAAAAATTCAGGATAAAAGGAACCTTTTCCTGGAGCAAGGCAAACCAATAATGTTTTTCCCATGCACTCCAAAGAGTCTTGAAGAATTTTTAATGCATTTATATTTCCCCGAATGGAATCCAAACCAATAAAGTCTTCTCCGTTGTATGCTTTTATATAATTACGCTCATACAAATAACCTTCCTTGCCTTCGATTACTCCAGCAGCTTTTGCTTTTCCAAAAAGTGAATAGGAAATCTGGTTTCTGATTCTAACAAAAACAGGTCGAAAACCAATGTTGTCGTTAATGTATTTCTCATAATCTTCCTGAAAATCCCCTTCAATCCAGACTTTCGAATTTAATTCTGGTTTTTGCGATAAAACAACTGCCCCCTTTAAACTAATTTTGTTGTTTAATTCCATAAAACTGTAAACCAATGGAAGCACCAGAATCAGACCGAAAAGCACAAAAAACAATATTTTTATTCCCTTATATTTCATATTAAAACCTGAAATAAATAAATGGATTAAATCCTGTTGCAGTTATGTATGACGTGCAAACAAGTAAAAATAGAATTGAGAGGAGAAGGAAAAGAATATGTCCTTTCAATTTCAATTCTGAAAAAAATACTATATTTTCTAACCTCTTACCGCTATTTAAAAGTGTAATAAAAGAAAAAATAAATCCTAATCCCAAGGTGAAATAAAACTCTGAATTAAAGGTCAATAAGGTTTTTGAAAATTGAAATTCAAACATCTTTTTAATATAAAAAACAGCTTGATTAAAATCTTCGATTCGGAAGAACACCCAACCTACCAAAACAACAATGTAGGTAGTTAACACCCGTGGCAATTTCCCAATTTTCTTAAAAATTTTAATAAGGAAAACTCTGTCGAGAATAAGAAATAATCCGTGCCAAGCTCCCCAAATAACAAAGTTCCACGATGCACCATGCCACAAACCCGACAAAAGAAAAACTAATCCTAGGTTTACATACAGTCTTCTATTTGTTGCTACCCGATTTCCTCCAAGAGGAATGTACAAATAGTATTTCATAAACTGGCCCAAGGTAATATGCCAGCGTCGCCAAAACTCAGTAATGTTTTGCGATGTATAGGGATTATCAAAGTTCTCAGGGAATTTAAATCCTATGATTTTCCCCAATCCAATGGCCATGTCGGAATATCCACTAAAATCGAAATAAATCTGGAATGAATAAGCCACAATAGCTATCCACGCGAGGATGGAATCTACCTGTTCAATCGGCAATGAATAAATATAATCAACTTGTTCACCTAGTACATTTGCGATCAAAATTTTCTTAGATAAACCAATAATAAAACGGTAGATTCCCAACAATTTATTATCAATGGTTTCATTTGCTTTTCTGTTGGTAATATCATCGGCTACTGTGTTAAAACGTACAATTGGCCCCGCAATTAATTGTGGGAACATTAAAATGTAGAGCAGATAATCTGTTAGTTTATTAAGTGGCTTGTGTACATTGCGATACACATCTATGGTATAAGTAAGCGATTGAAAAGTAAAAAAAGAAATGCCAATGGGAAGCGCTACTCTTATCCATTGAACTGAATGCATTCCTAATGATTCAATAATGAAATTAATATTATCAACAAAAAAATTGGAGTATTTAAAATAGGACAGCAATCCAAGGTTAATAATTATTGAACTTAAGAGAAATAGCTTTCGCTTTTTCTGTTTGTCTATTTGCTGAACAACATAAAAATTAATAATTAGGGAAGCAACTACCACAAAAACAAATTTAGGCGCTCCCCACGCATAAAAAATAAGGCTGGTAACCAAAAGCACATAGTTTTTCATCTTTGTGCCAACAATGTGGTAGAGCAAAAGAAAAACCGGCAAAAAAACGTATAGAAATAGGATACTGCTAAAAACCATAATAAAGTTTCGCCAAAGAAACAAAATTTTTTTAAGAGCTTCTTTATCCAACAAAACAATAACTTTGTGTAAAATTACAATTATTAAATTTTCGTAAAATTGAAAAAGTTAACATTCATTTTTCTTGCGGTGATTTTTGGCAATATTGAATTACTTGCGCAAAACGATACACTAAAATACATTTTCATGGGGCATACCTATGAGTATTACAGTATAAATAATCCATTGGATTCTCGTATTAGTATGATTGACTTGAAAGAGTATGACGGTATTTGGTTGGGTGGTGATGTTTGTTCAGAGTCCTTAATGGAATATTCTACTCTTGAAATTATTGACAGTGTTTTTAATTTAAAACATCCAAATACTCACTGGGCTCTGGGAAACCATGATGCAAGAAACGGGAACTGGATTTGGGTGGAAGAATTAACAGGCAAAAAAACCTATTATACAAGTTCGTCTAACGGAATTACCCACATAGTGCTGAATACCAATTTAACTCCTAACGAATGTGAACAACTTAATGATCAATACCGAATTATTGTAGATGTTTGCGATACTATAAATAAGTCGTCGCATTTAATTTTGTTAATGCATCATGGTTTGTGGGAAGGTGTTCCAGGTTTAATATCCCCCATAGGTTATGCGCAGAGTAACTTAAAATATTATAACTTTAATTGTTATGATGTAGAAAGTAACTTTGTTAATGAAATTTATCCAAGATTGCTGGAAGTTAAAAAACGAGGAGTTGAAGTTATTTGTATTTTAGGAGATATTGGAGCGATGAAAGTTGAATATACATCTGACGATGGCATCCATTTTTTAGGGGCTGGTCTACAAAAAAGTCATTATCAAGATGCGGAAGAACGAAAAAATTCAAGGACCGATTACGCCATAATTTTTAAACATGTTCCTGCAACTGGCTGGTTGAGTTGGGAACATGTAGATTTTGATAAACTTTCAGGATATCAGTACTAATTTTGAATTATTAACTTCCCCGTCTGAATTAATCCATTCTTACTTTCTACTTTATAAAAATAGATGCCATTTTTGTTTCTATTTCTGATTTCATTTTTTTCGTTTGTCTCAATTTTCTTTTTGAGAACCTTTCTGCCAAATAAATCCAGCAGAATAAAATCTAATTTTTCATTAATGGGTGAAATTACTTCTATTGTAAAATATTGTTTGGCAGGATTTGGATAGATAATAACTGAACGAACCGAATCGAAAGGCGAGATACTGGATATTATTTCTGTTTCACCATTTTTCGAGAGTTTATAGAAAACAATATCTGTTTTTCCTATTTCCCCTGCGGTGTTCCACCCTGTAAATACTATTCCCGAATCTGGAGTCGCAACAAGTCCTGAGGAGTAGTCAGATCCGCCACTGTCCAGTATTTTAGTCCATATTTCATTCCCAAATTCATCCGTCTTAACAATAAAATGATCGGGATTTAAGTTTTCGGAAAAACTGGCGCTAGTTCCAGAAATGCAGATGTTTCCATCCTCACACATTTGTAATTTTTCACCATAATCGTATTCAGCACCTCCAAATGTTTTTATCCAAAGTTCATTCCCGTCTTCATCAATTTTCATCAGAAAAACATCAAAACTACCTTCACCGTAACTTTGCATCGAACCACTCAAAAAATATCCACCTCCAGGGGCTGCAATAATATCTTTCGCCCAATCGTGGCCTTCACCCCCATAGGTTTTAGTCCATATTTCATCTCCATATTTGTCTATTTTTACAATCATTATATCCGCATCGTGTGTCGAGAATTCGGTTTGAGTCGGATTGTAAAAACCATTTTTAGTTCCCACAAATAAGAAATCTCCATCTTCGTTTTCAACAAGGCTAAAACCATAATCTACATTCGGGGGGCCAAATAATTTCTCCCATTCAACATTTCCCATGTTATCAGTTTTAACGCAATAAAAATCTCCACCATCGATCTGGGAGTTTGAAAATCCTATCATCGCAAATCCTCCGTCGCGAGTTCTAATAAAGTTGAATCCTAAATCCTGATATTGAGTTCCAAAGAATTTCCCCCACTCCTTTTCTCCGTTATCATCAATTTTTATCATCTGCATATCCACGTTTTGAAAGCCTGAGTCGAACGTGCTACCTAGAATAAATATGCCTTGTTCGTCAACTAAAACCTGGTTGCCAACATCGTGTTTTGGAATTTCAATTGTGATTTTTCTTTCAACAGAACCATTGGACCTTAGTTGAATTAAATAATAATCCTTTGCGCTTTTTGCATCTTTTCGTGTTGTGCCAAAAATATAATATTTACCCTCGAACATGGTTAAGGCATGCGCCATATCTTCTTGATCGGAACCTAAAATAATTTTTTCCTGTCCATTTGCGTTTAGTATACAGAATAGTACAAACAGAATGGTAAAACACAAAATAAAATTTTTAATACTATTCATTATAAATTTTTATAAGACGAAGTTAAAAAGATTCTTATTGAATTGTTAAATTAGCGCGCTCATAATGCTAATGATGAACTATTCTTTATTAAATAAAATATTTACAATTGTTGTATTTTTTACCCTTGGTTGTGTTCAGGTTAAAAAGAATAATTCTGATGGATTTGAAAATATATACCGTTGCGATGCTGAAACTATTGACAGCGGCAAATCGAAATTTATTGAAAAAGAAAACCAATCTCTGCTTTTTGGGAATGTGGAAGCCCGCTCAAAAGATTCTTCCTTTTCCGGAGAATACAGCATAAAACTTACACCTGCCAATCAATACGGATTTACTACTGATTTAAACCATGTTGGACCAGATGAGTACATTCAGGCAACCGTTTGGAGAAAAAACAGCAACAAAAACGGAGTTATTGTAATCGATGGAGGGCAAGGTTTTTACAATGCCGGGAAAGAGATTATAGACAGTAAAAATGGATGGCAAAAAATATTCTTAGAAGTTTTTGCTCCTCCAACTTTTTTTAATGCAAAAATTAGAATATTTGCCTGGAACAACAGTACCGATTCGGTTTATTTTGATGACCTTCAAATTATTCATTGCAATAAAAAAACATATCCAGAATACGACGGAATTCCAACCTTACACATTCATGCTGATAAATTGGATTTAGATCGATTTAATCAAAAACGACTACAAGCATTTGAAACTACCGTTTTGGTGAATTCTGAGGAGGATTTTGCCAACATGGTTTTGTTTGATGGGAATAATTTTTTAAACGGCGATTTCAGGTTAAAAGGCGATTTAGTGGATCATATTCAAGGTCAGAAATGGTCGTTCCGATTAAAGTTGAAAAAAGAATTTACATGGAAGAACATGCGTACTTTTTCGATCCAAAATCCTTCAACCCGAAATTTCTTACATGAATGGGCTGCACATAAGATATTTGAAAAGGAGGATGTCCTAACCACTCGTTATGGTTTTACTCCGGTAAAACTAAATGGACAATCGTTGGGAATTTATGCATGGGAAGAACATTTTGAGAAGCAGCTCGTCGAATATCAAAAACGCAGGGAAGGACCAATTGTGCGATTTGATGAGAGTTTATTCTGGCAGCGTATTTTAGAAACAAACCAAACGAAACGGGAGTGGGACATCGACTATTTTGGAGCTGCCAAATCCATTCCTTTTAAAGCCGGACGTACAATTGCAGACTCCATGTTAAACATGCAACTGGTCGAAGCACAAAAGTTGTTGCTTCAATATAAAAAACGCTCCAAAAGAGCCTCTCTGATTTTTGATATTAACAAACTTGCCAAGTATTACGCTTTAATAGATATTACACAAGCATATCATGGATTTGCATGGCACAATCAACGTTTTTATTACAATCCTGTTACTTGCCTGTTAGAACCTATCGCATTCGACGGCTATATAAAAGGTGGTATATACAAACGAATTGACGAACAAATTACAGGACTTCTGGACCCAAATAAAATTCCATCTTTCAGGGAAGAAGAATTGGTGCTTTACCAGGTTTTTACCGATTCAGTTTTTAGAAATAAATACATTTATTTTTTGAATAAATACAGTGATACTGCATTTATAAATGAAACGATTTCAGAATTAACACCAAAATCAGATTCACTTTCTACAATTATGTTGAAGGAATTTCCCGCTTACAACTTTAACTTCAATTATATCAAATGGCAAGCAGAGTTTATTCAAAAAAATATGGATAAAATTGAAGCCAATATTGAGAAACTTGGGCTAGCAGTTTCTGAAATTCAGTCCGAAAAATTCAAAAAGGAATATACTGGTGATGTGAATAAGATCCTTATTCCTTTTCAGGTTCATGCCTATTATAATAAGCAGAAAAAGCAAATTGATGTTCTCAATTTTCACAACGCAAAGGTAACCGTTTTGGGAGCATTTATAAATGAAGCTTTGCCGGTAAGTTTTAAAGAAAAACCTGAAATAATAGCGTACAAAGGAGAGACTCCACCCAGAATTACGCTTCCAATTGAAGGTATCCCTTTCAAAATTCTAGTTGAAATTGGAGGAGAGATGTTTGAAACGGAAGTAAGTCAGTGGGCATTTTCCGACGATGAAACTTTCAGGCAAATTGCCCTGGAAAATGAACTTCCCAAAAATATTCAAGTAGAGGAAAATGCAATTGTATTTAATGGAAACTATACTTTTCGAACCGATGTTATTATTCCAGATTCTTTTCAGATAATTGCTAAACCGGGTACTCAAATTGATTTAATCGAAGGGGCTTCATTTATTAGTTTTGCCCCGATTCAATTTATAGGAACCGAGGAAAATCCTATTGTAATTTTATCAAGCGATATTTCAGCAAATGGTTTTAACATCTTACAAGCAAAAGAAAAATCAAAATTGGAACATGTGCATTTCTCCGGATTAAGTAGTTTACAAAAATCAGGCTGGCAAACACCGGCAGCAATTACTTTTTACGAAGCCGATGTTACGATGGAAAACTGCATAATTGCAAACAATACAAATTGCGATGACGCGTTAAATATTGTTCGTTCCGATTTTTTAGTTTTGAATTGCAGCTTTAAAAATACTTTTGCCGATGCATTCGATTCCGATTTTTGTACTGGTTCGGTTAAGAATTGTACTTTTGAAAAGATTGGAAACGATGCCATCGATTTTTCCGGCAGCCAGGTAAAAATAACGGATTGTAAAATGGTGGAAATTGCTGACAAAGCAATTTCCGGCGGAGAGAATTCAACTTTAATTGTTTCCAATTGCGAAATAAACAAAGCACATATTGGAGTGGCGGCCAAAGATTTATCAAATCTTATTTTGGATAAAATAATAATGAATACTACCACATACGGAATTGTAGCTTTTAAGAAAAAACCAGAGTACGGTCCGGCAACCATTTCTATAGAGAATCTAAAAATGAAGGACAATGTGATTTTTCATCAAATTGAAATGGGTTCAAGTTTAATTTTAAATGGTAAAATTATAGAAGGGCGAGAAAAAAATTTAGCAATAAAATTATATCAATAAAAAAAATAAAAATGGATAAATGGAATCTCTTTCAACGGTTTTTAATAACCGAAAATGCACAAATTTCTATTGTTGATTTTCTAATTAACGCAGGCGTAATTTTAATCCTTTCGTTAATTTTAGAATTTACATATACACGTTGTGCTAAAAGTTTGTCGGGCAGAAAAGCTTTTGCCGCTAACTTTTTTTTACTGGCATTTACAACGATGCTTATTATTACCATTGTAAAATCGTCGTTGGCATTGTCTCTCGGATTGGTTGGAGCACTTTCAATTGTCCGGTTTCGTTCGGCAATTAAAGAACCGGAGGAGCTTGCTTATCTCTTTTTTACTATTTCTATTGGGCTTGGACTTGGCGCAAATCAACGAGTAATAACAGTTATTGGTGCTTTAGTTCTGTTAGGAATTATTTGGGTAAAGTATCTTAGTTCTACAAAAACACGTCAACAGAATTTATATTTAACGGTTAGTGGCAGTGGTTCCGAAAAACCGACTCTTGGAAATGTAGATAAATTGGTACAAGAAAGTTTTAAAGCTTCGAAACTGGTACGTTACGACGAAACTTCGGATATTATTGAAACCGCCTTTTGGGTAGAGATTAAAAAATCGGACGATCTTCAGAATTTCAAAAATAAATTGGACGAGTTGAATCCTGAAATCCGGGTGTCTTTTGTTGATAACAATTCATTCTAACCAATAAATATGCAAAGCGGTTATACCGAATTAAAGACATATCGTTACGAAAGGAAATTTGTTTCGTTGAACACTTCCCGGTTAGCAACAGAATCTGTGATAAAACAGAATCAAGCATTTTTTGTGACTGCATACTATCCTCGAAAGGTTAATAATATCTATTTTGACACACCTGGATTCGATTGCTATTTCGACAACCTTTTTGGAAATGGACAACGCTGGAAAGCACGAATTCGTTGGTACGATGCTATTTTTGGAACTGCTCAATCACCCATTTTAGAATTCAAGATTAAAAAGGGGCTTATTGGGACTAAGAAATCTTTTCCACTTCCTGATTTTGTAATAACCGAACGTAATTTTAATTCGGAAGTTTTGAAAACGGTTTTTGAAAGAGCTAATCTTCCTGATGAAATTCGTGAGAGGTTGGTAAATCTTCAGCCCGTGCTTTTAAATTCCTATAAACGAAGTTATTTTGAGTCGTTAAGTAAAAAATTCCGTGTTACTGTTGACGATAAATTGGAATATTATAATTTACGTCCAACCTGGAATAATTTTCAATTTGTATTTAGGGAGGAATTAAAGACAGTTGTTGAATTGAAATACGATCAGAAATGGAATATCGAAGCTGAAAAAATTACCAATCAGTTTCCCTTTCGATTAGATAAAAATTCGAAATTTGTTGCCGGAATGAGTCATTTTAGAAGTGAAATTGCGGAGTAATATATGCATGCAATATCAATTGTGTTGTTAAATATTCTGAAAGTAATTCTAAAAACTTGCTTCTGTGAATACCATTTGTCGCAATTTTTACATTCCGAGTTTTAATTATTGTCGTTCTTCTGGTTTGTATAAATTTCGCCCCAGGCATGTTTTAATTTGAATTCTTTTACCATTTTATTCTCCTTTTTAACGGAATCCAATTGAGGGCGATAATCGTAAAATGTACTTTCGTTGATAAATATTTCTGCTTCCCTAAATTTACCCATATTTGTTACTTCTGAAAAACCTTTATCCGATGAGACATATCCCAAATGGGGATTTCGAAGGCAAAAAATCATATTAAAACTTGCGGCAATTGGTTTATTCTGCCATCCCTGATCTTCACAAAATTTCACTATCTTCTGATGTGTCTTTACCGTTTCAACATAACCCAGATCGCTATCTGAATTGGATTTTTTAGTGAATGAATAAAAGGTTGGAACTGCTACAATTATAAGCAGAATTACCCAGTTTAAAATCTCTTTCTTAAATTTAGCTTGTTGTAAAAGAACTCCTGAGATTATTGTGAATAAGCCTAAAAGACTTAACATGTATCTTTGAGTATAAAAATTCAATGCAGAAAAAATCAGAAAAATAATGGTTTGGAAAAGAAGTAATCCGAGAAGTTTCCCATTTCTAATTTTTTGTTTTCTGAAAAGAATCAAAGGAATAGCAGTTAATACGGCAAAAAGAATGGCATTTCTACCATACCTTGTATAAATTATTCCAGTAGAAATTTGGATTTTTTTTAGAATGGCATCTCCGCTTAATTTTATGTAGCTCATGTGGTCTTCGAAAAAGTAGGTTCCAAATTCTTTTTTGTGAAGAACTAGAAACAATCCATAAACTAAGATCGGAATTAAAAGAATTAAACTTTCCCAAATGTATTTTCTAGATTCTTTGTTGGGGTGGAGATAAACAAAAAGGTGAAACATTAGAAAGCCACCAATGAATATAATACTTGTTTCTTTTGTTAAAACCATTATAGAAGCAAATAAAACAAAAAACCAGTATTTTTTTCTCAAATAGAAATCGATGGAAAGAACAAGTAAAAGAGTAATCAGCATTTCAGGTAAAAGCATTGTTGCTTGTGCCAAAAAAAGTGATTGAACACTTAGTAAAAGAACAGCAATATTTGCTGCCCATTTGTTAGCATGCTTTTTTACCATAAAATAAGTTGCGAGTAATGTTCCCAATGAAATAAGAAGCGGTAAAACATGCACCCAAAAGACAGAAGTCCCTGCCATTCGCATCCAGGAAGATGATAAGAAAAAGAAAAACAGCGGGTGTCCTTTTGCATCCCAAAGAGGCAATGCTCCCGGAAGTAATCCCGGACCGGATTCGTACATCTTATAAATTGCAGGGAAATAGGACCACGCTTCATCCCAAAAATAAGGAACGACTAAATGCGGTGCTTTAACAATTACAACAAAAAGCAACGGAAGTACAAAAAGATAGTTCTCAATTTTTGAAATATAATTTTTCACAATTCAAAGTTATTTGTATTTCTTAATAATTTGTAAATCATCGAAATAGCTGGGTTGACTTCCCGGATTCCAAAAATAAACGGAGATATTTAAAGGAATATGATTTTGTGGAATCCAGCATTTTAAAGTTAGTTTTCTCCAACCATTATTTTCTGTTGAATCGACTTTATAACTCTTTTGGTAAAAATTATTATCACCATCTAACACAATAAAACCTTTATCTTCAATGCTGTGACACCATGCACTAATTTCTATTTGCCCAATTCTATCTATGTCTTTTATTTTTATGGAGTGACTATATGGATTTTCAGATGTTAGGCAGATGCTCTGATTTTTACTGTGTGATAATTCACTTGTCAAATTATTTGAAGTATCTGCTTTTTCAGTATTTGAAAGCAAAACATGTCTTTTCTCAAAATCAACCTCTTCAAAGTTGCACGTTAAGGTATCAATACTGTTCCAAAACCTAATATTGCTTGATTCATTTGTGATCGAAAAATCTTTTCTTTTTAAGAGAATAACAGGAAACTCTTTGGTTATAATTTCCCAGCTTGGATCGTTAAGGTATTTCTCCCTTTCTTGCTCATTTTCATTCGGGTTGAACAAATAATTATTATCGGTTAACGAAAAAACAATGTATTCTGCATCCTTAACCATTGGAAAAAAATAGATGTGTTCACGTTGTGCCAAATGGGGAAACAATACATTTGACGCACTGACCCTTGCTTTTGATGGAATACTTCTTAAAACTTTATTTACCTTTTGAATGTCAAACGGAGCGTCGTAGAAATTTTTGCTATAAAATTTTATTTTTGAGGAGTCTAACAGCCAGGGAACTCTACAATTTGTTCTATCCAATTTGTGAATGGTAATACCAATTGATGTAACACAAGCTAACATTGCCAGACTGTTTTGAAGTACTTTCGACTTTAAAGATGAAAGGGCTAAGAATACAGATAATGGCAGTAACGTGACAACTTCAATAGAATAATAAGTTCCAATACCCCAGCGAATGTAGCTGTCGTTTAATACTTTTTGAGCTACAATTGGGATAAACCATAGTAAATATTGCGGTCTGAGAAATAAAATAAATCCACCTGAAATAAGGTAAACCCAATAAAATTCGGCTTTAACGCCGTTGTACATGGGATTGTCTAAATGATTGACAAAAAATAATTTAATCGATTCAATAGGATGCTGGAAAATAAAAGAAAGCGCTTCTCCCGGGGAGGAACCTAAAACAGAATAATTGAACAAGGCATAGCCGGCATCTGGAGACTCAACTGCTGGAATAAATACTTTGAACAAGAATATAAAATATACCATTGAAATTATTGCCCCAACAAGGCTGTGCACAACTGCCTTTTTCTCTTTTCGATGCTGAATTAAAAGTACTGCATAAATAAATATAAACCAAAGAGGGATGTTTTCTCTGGACAATAGCGACAGAATTAAAACTACCAATGCAATATAATATTTCTTAACTTCGAAATAATAGATAAATATTGGAATAAAACAAGATGAAATTACCGCAAGATTTACATCGCACAAAAAAGTAGTATATCTTCCCAAAAGCACAAAATAATAAACCATTACTCCGGCGCTCAACCATAAATTGTTTGTTTTAAGCTGAATTGTTTTGTACGAATACCATGCTGCAATTAGTACAAGTGAATATTGTAAAATTATTAATGTATATGTGCCGGTTAACCAGTTAAAAAGCCAGTAAACAGGGACGAAACACATTAAGGTAAAAGAAAAATGGTCTTGTAAAAACGATTTATTAAAAGAAGGAATAGTGCTAATCCTAAAATGTGAGTAGTCCCAAAAAGCAAAGTTATAATACCCATAATCGTGAGCTACTGTACGAAAAAGATAGTGATTTAATATTCCCATAAAAAACATTAAAACGCCAAAAAGAACGAGTATCAATAATGGAATATGTTTTTTTCGTAAAACTATTTTCATTGCATAGAATTTCAAAAATTGAATTATTGAATTTTATCTTCTTATTTTTTTTTGATAGACAAAATCAACCAAACTATTGTTTTTGTTCCAAAGATATTTTTAACGATTTATTGTAAACTACAGATGTTACTATAAAAATTTTATCTGAATCAAATTTCATATATATTCATTACAGGTAATAAAATCATATTTCTTTTTGAAAAAAAATCAGCTGTCCACTACTGCTATAAACTTTTCGCCAAACTTCCACTTCAGCAATTTCTCCTGTTTTCAGATTGTCAAAATTATATTCAAATGTGTATTTTGTTTATTCATCCATTTTGATTAAAAAATTTCCTAAATGCGAGAATTCGCTGTTTATTTCGTCGCACTTCCATATTCTATCATTGTTAGGATCCAAAGAAAAAATAGGTAGAACAAAGACACTAT
This sequence comes from uncultured Maribellus sp., assembly GCA_964476535.1. GTDB lineage: Bacteria > Bacteroidota > Bacteroidia > Bacteroidales > Prolixibacteraceae > Draconibacterium. The sequence continues at coordinate 9,747 of CAYZBC010000004.1, read as the reverse complement.
ATCTTAAAAAATTTCCACTAAATTTCAGAGAAGTTTATGAAGCTTTTTTTGTTTGAAAGATTTTATTCTTCGCAAAACCCCATTTCTGCAACCTAAACTGCATAGAAGTTTTTAAAACACCAATCCCGTAAATACTACTGTTTTTAATACTGATACTTGAAGCGTCGTCGAAATATTTGGTAGGGCAGGTAATTTCTGCAATTTCGTAACCTGCATACCATATTTGTGCCAGCATTTGATTATCGAAAACAAAGTTATCCGAATTCTCATTGTAGCAAATACTTTCCAAAACCTCTTTAGTAAATGCACGGTAACCGGTGTGGTATTCCGAAAGCTTGGCATTCATCAACAAATTTTGGATAAGTGTTAATCCACGATTTGCGATGTATTTAATCATTGGCATTCCGCCTTTTAATGCTCCTTTCCCTAAAATGCGGGAACCTAAAACTACATGATACAATTCGCTCCCCAACAAATTTGCCATTGCCGGAATTAATTTTGGGGTATATTGATAATCGGGATGAAGCATAATTACAATGTCGGCACCAATTTCCAGTGCTTTGTTGTAACACGATTTTTGATTACCACCGTAACCTTTATTCTGTTCGTGAACTACAATGTGGTTTATGCCAAGTTTTTCCCCTACTTCAACGGTATCATCTTTACTTAAGTCGTCAACCAAAATAACATCGTCAACAATGTTAAATTCTATTTCGTTATATGTAATCTCAAGCGTTTTGGCTGCATTATATGCCGGAAGTACTACTACAACTTTTTTGTTATTAATCATTCTCTGTTTGTTTGCTGCGTCAAAAATAAAAAGAAAATAGCAGTTACAAACTATAAGCAACAATAATTAGATTTTACCTTCAAGACTAGTAACAAATATTGTAAATACCACCACCAAAACCGAACTTATCGGCATTAATACAGCTTCAGCAACCTGAAAAAGGGAAAGGAAAAGGCGATGATCTGCGCGCTGGTTATGAGATTGTAACAGACGACATTTTAATGACTCTTGACACTGATGTAACAGTTCCTCCAGAGCAACTACCAAAATTTTACAATGCCATTAAACAAAATAAAGGTAGATATATAAACGGCACACGGCTTATTTATCTGATGGAGAAAAACACCATACGTTTTTCAAATACACTTGAAAATAAGTTCTTTAATATGGCTTTTAACAGGCTACTCGAACAGCCCATTAAAAATAGACCGTTTGGTACAAAAGTAACGTTTCGTAAAGATTAAAACTCACTGTCAACCGCTCTTATTTTGGTTATTTCGATTTACTTTTTGGCGTCTACAAATATTATCGACAGCCAATTCGCTACCAGGAAAGAATTTAAGGAAATACAAATATGTCAAGATTCAAACATGGTCTGCTACTACTAAAAATGTTGTGGTTTGCGCTATTCAAAGTCAAATTTAAATTAAACCGAAAAATCAATATCGTTGTTTCTTATTTCGATTGTTTTTTCTAAATCTTTTATTGAAAGAGTTACTTCTATTTTTGTATTCATAATCAATCCTCGATTTCAATTATTGAAATTATTTTGATTGGTTTGATTGGTTTGATTGGTTTAATTTTCGAGAACAGAACCACATTGTTTTTATTGGCTGTTATTTTTTGTTATAAAAAATCGACAAATAAGAATATTTTTAAACCATAAAAAAGTTAAACTATTTCTATTTCCCTTACTTCTGTTCATTCTGATTGTAGCAAATCACTATTTTCATGAAACATAAACGTCAAATACTTTTCCTTAACCACTCCTTCACTGAGCTTTACAAAAAATAACCTACACGATTTATTGTTTATATTAAAAAAACAATAAATAAAATACCATGCTGACAAACAACATTATTTTACAATCTTATGTTCTTTATTTTTGTAAATTCGATTTTTTGAATAAAGGATATTTTACAGATTTATTGATAACACTTTTTGAGCATAATTCGTTTTAATCGTAAGCTGAAAATTCAATATTCAAACGGAAAAATAAAAAGACAAATCTTTTTTATAAAAAAACTATTTTAACATCAAAATATTTGACATGAATCGAATTATTTTTATTTGCATCGTATTTGGAAGAAATGTCCTGTAAAACAAGGATTAAGGAATTTGTTAATACGGTTGATGTAATATGTAAGAGATGTTAGAACTAAAGTTAATATTACTTATTTAATATTTTTATAAACACATAATTTAATATTTAGAAGAATGGAGAAAATTAATGTCGTAGTTATTGGTGGTGGAGCATCTGGGCTTCAGGCTGCAATTAGTGCAAAAACAAATAATCCTGACAAATCAGTAGTTGTGGTCAGAAAAGAAGAAAAGGTGTTGGTCCCTTGTGGAATACCATATGTTTTTGGTTCTTTACATTCTACCGATAAAAATATTTTACCTGATAAAATGTTGACTAATATTGGAGTTGAAATAAAAATAGCGGAAGTTATAAATGTTGATATAGAGAATCATATCTGTCATTTATCAAACAACGAAAAATTGTATTTTGAAAAACTAATATTTGCAACAGGTTCAATCCCTACAATTCCTAAGTGGCTAAAAGGTGGTGATTTGAAAAATGTGTTTACTATTCCAAAAGACAAGCAGTATCTGGATGAAATGTATACTAAATTGAAGGATTTGAAAAAAATCATTACAATTGGTGCTGGATTTATTGGAGTAGAAATGTCGGATGAGCTGAATAAAGCAGGTCGAGATGTTACTCTTGTAGAAATTGAATCTTCCATATTAAACAGAGCTTTTGACAAAGAATTTGGTGACAAAGCTGAAGAATTATTAATATCACGAGGTGTTAAGGTTATTACAAGTAAAGGTGTAAAAGAAATTGTTGGAAAAGACGGAAAAGTTCAAAAGGTTATATTAACTACGGGAGAAGAGCTTGAGGCTGATGCTGTTGTACTTTCTATGGGTTATGTACCAAATACTAAATTGGCAAAAAAATCTGGTCTTGAATTAAATAAATATGAATTTATCAAAACTTGTGAGTACATGCGAGTTGATGATTGTTCTAACGATATTTTTGCAGTTGGTGATTGTGCTGAGAAAAGAGATTTCTTAACCAGAAAATTGTGTGCTACTATGCTTGCATCAACAGCATGTGCCGAAGCCAGAGTCGCGGGTATGAGTTTATACGAATTAAGTCCTTGTAAATCATTTAGCGGAACTATTGCAATTTATGATACTGCTATAGGTAAGACTGCTTTTGGTACTGCCGGTATTATTGAATCTAAAGCAAAAGAAGAAAATTTCAGCGTTGTTGTTGGAAGTTTTACAGGAATGGACAAACATCCTGGCGGACTCGAAGGTATGCACGAACAAACTGTAAAATTAATCGTTGCTGCTGATTGTGGTATGATTTTAGGTGGTGAAGTTTATGGTGGTTCTAGTGTTGGAGAATTAACAAATTCCATTGGATTTTTAATTCAAAATCACACAAACATAAAAGCTTTATTGTCTGCTCAAATTGGTACTCATCCATTACTTACAGGTTCTCCTGCCGCCTATCCGTTAATTAAAGCTGCAGAAGTTGTTGCAAAAAAATTAAAACGACAATTCTAATTTTTTTTTAAAAAATTTAGAAAAAGGACTTCAATATTTTATATATTTTGAAGTCCTTTTTTATGCAAAACAATTTTTTAAAAAAGAAAGTTACTTGTGAATAAATTGAATGAACGAATATATTTTTATAAATACTTCCTCTCCTTTAGCATTAGCAAGTACTTATGGTAAGTAAAAATGAAAGTTTATCTCGATGACATACAGAAGTCGTTGGAAAACTTCAAAAAAACAGTCGTAATTGGAGCCGGATTTATTGGCGTTGAAATATCAGATGAACTCAATAAAGTCGGGAAAGAAATAACTTTGATTGAAAAACTACCCAATGTTTTACGTTTGGCATTCGACGAGGATTTAGCATTGCGTGCCGAAAACCTGATAAAAGAACGTGGCGTTAAAGTAATAACTGGAAAAGGAGTTACTGAAATTAATGGAAACGGAATGGCAAATGGCATTACTTTCGAAGATGGCCAAACAATGGAAACAGAAACCGTAATTTTGGCGATGGATTATCACCCGAATTCAGTATTAGTAAAAGAAGCTGGATTACCCATTACTGATAAAGGATTTATTAAAGTGGATGATTATATGCGGACCGAAAATCCTGATATATTTGCTGTTGGCGACTGCGCCGAAAAAAGAGATTTTTTCACACGTAAACCGTGCCCTGTTATGTTGGCATCAACAGCATGCGCTGAAGCGCGAATTGCCGGAATGAATTTGTTTAAACTGTCAGCCATTAAAACATTTATCGGAACCATATCTATTTTTTCAACTGCAATCGGCGATACTGGTTTTGGGGTTGCCGGAATAACTGAAAACATGGCGAAAGCTGAAAATTCTGATATTGTAACCGGAAGTTTTGAAGGAATCGACCGTCATCCGGGAACATTGCAAGACACTCACAAACAATATAGGATTTAAGGCACAGTTGAGCCCAAAAAAGAGGTAGTAAGTTCGAATACTTTCTACCTCTGATAAAATGTTGTACTTTCCAGTTTGCTAGCTCAATTGTGTTTTAAATTTTGTTGGGCTAAGCCGTTGAATATAAATTTATGATGCATAAATATTCAAAATAAATTAGGTATACACTATATATAGGGGATTTAATAAAATGTATAATTTTCTGAATAAATATACAATATGGTGCAATTCCTTCTATAAATATTTCTTTAAGTTACAAATTTTTGAAAACGTTTCATACATTTGAAATATAAAAAGCCACCGACCAAAGGGAGGTTTAGTTCAACAATTTGTAAAACTAATCCGTGGAAAAGAATCGGGAGTAATTCTTGGCGGAGAGGTTACCGGAGGTCTTTCCATTGGCGAACTCACCAATACTCTTGGTATTATTGTTCAGAAAAAAATGACGTTGAATGCGCTATTAACAGCTCAAATTGGAACACATCCGTTGCTAACTGCATCTCCTGCCGGATATCCACTTATAAAAGCTGCTGAGAATGCATCTTCTAAATTATTGTTTCGTGTAAATTGATTACGATTTAAAAACAAAGTGTACCTATTTTTTAGTTAGTGATTTTAATTTCACTTTTCCAGAAATTCGAGTGACAAATGTTGCAAATACAACCACCGAAACCGAACTTATCGGCATTAAAATAGCTGCTATAATTGGCGACAAATTTCCAGTAATTGCAAAAGCAATTCCAATAATGTTATACAAAAATGAAATTGCAAAACTTATCTTAACAATATTTAATGCCGTTTTTGTAAAGTCAATAAAATTAGCCAGGTTGTGAAATTTACCGGCTTCAAGTACTGCATCGCTGGCAGGTGAAAAATGGTACACTTTATCGGCAATTGTTAAAGCAACATCACTTTGCATTAATGCACCGGCGTCGTTTAATCCGTCGCCGGTCATTAAAATGGTGTTTTTCTGTTTTTGTAACGATTGAATAAAATCTGCTTTGTCTCCAGGTTTTTGGTTGAATAATAATTTCCCCTTTTCAAAATAAGTGGTCAGATTTTCAGTCTCTGAATTGTTATCTCCTGAAACAAGATATAAATTAAATTTCTTTTTCAGATTGGTTAAAACCGATTCAAAACCATCGCGGTACTGATTACTTATTTTATAAAAACCGAGCGATTTGTTATTTATTGAAACATAAACTACCGAAGCTTTTTGTTCTTCTAAATCGGTTGAATTTGTTACGTACTCTTCCGAACCAATTCTAATTTCCATATTGTTTACTTTGCCAAAAATACCACGCCCCGAAACCTCAACAAAATGTTCTGGTTTTTTATATTCAGCATCGTTGTGATAATTTACAATTGCAGTACTTAATGGATGTGTTGATTGTTTTACCAATGAATAAATGGCATTTTTTTCATCGTCGGAAAATGCCGTTCCCGAGTATTCAATTTTACTTTCGTTGGGTTTTGTAAGTGTGCCGGTTTTATCAAATACGATGGTATTTACATGCGAAAGTTTTTCAATCACATCGGTATTTTTAATGTAAAGACCAGCCTTGCCAAAAATACGCATTGTATTTCCAAAAGTAAACGGAATTGAAAGTGCCAACGCACACGGACAAGCAACAATTAAAACCGCAGTAAAAACAAAAATAGCGGTGTGCAATTCTCCTTTTATCATCCAAAAAGTGAAACCTGCAATTGCAATTGCAATAATGATTAACGTAAAATATTTACTTATTTTATCGGAAAGTGATTTTAATGAATCGCTTGGTTTGTCGTAAGTTTTATCCTGATTCCAAAGTTTTGTCAGATGACTTTGACTGACCTCCTTTTTTACACTGATTTTAATAATTTCGCCCATTTGTCGCCCACCGGCGTAAATAAAATCATCTCGTTTTTTAAGAACCGGGCTCGATTCTCCGGTTACAAAACTGTAATCAATTCGACCTTCACCTTCAATTAAAATCGAATCGGCCGGAATCAATTCTTTGTTCCGGATTATCAACACATCGTCAACTTCAATTTTCTCTAGTAATACACTTTCTTCAATTTGTTTGTTGATTTTAGTTACCGCAATCGGAAAATACGATTTATAATTTCTTTCAAACGAAAGTGCTTCGTAGGTTTTACTTTGGTACCATTTCCCAACAAGAAGAAAGAATATTAGCCCCGAAAGACTATCGCAATAACCCGCTCCTCCGGTAAAAAGTATTTCGTAACCCGAAACAAAGAACAGCACAATAATTCCGAGAGCAATTGGCAAATCAATACTAATATTTTTCTTCATCAGGTTTTTAAATGCCGAAATATAATAGTCGTTGCCACTGTAGAACGCAACCGGAATAACCAAAATAAAACTCAGAATACTTAAAACCGATTGTAATTTGGCATCCAGGGGTTCGCCATTAAAATAAGCAGGCAAACTGTAGGTCATAACATTTATAAAAACAAATCCAGCCACACCAATTTTGTAAAGCAGCTTTTTATACGAAGTAGTATCTTCTTTTTTGTCTGATAAACTTTGAGACAGGTCGGGGATGTAATGAATAGATGAAAGCATTTCAACCAGTTGGCGCAGACTTAATTGTGCTTCATCGAAAGTAATATCAACTTCCTTTTTAGTGAAATTTACAAAGGAATGTTTTACACCTTTATGTAGAGTCTGCAAATTCTCGAGTAACCAAATACAAGATGCACAATGAATAACGGGAACGTAAAATTTGACTTTGGAAATTCCATTTTCAGAAAATGAAATCAATTTTTCTTTTATTTCATCTTTATCAAGAAAAGCATATTTATTGCCAAATTCGGTGGTAGTTTCCAGTTTGATTCCTGGTGAATCGTCCAGGTTGTAATAGTTATAAAGTTTGTTCTCATTCAACAATTGGTAAACCGTTTTACATCCGTTACAACAAAAGAGCAAGTCGTTCCAGATTACTGGATTTTTCCCGCAGTCGGCACCACAATGAACACAAATATTGCTTTTGTCCTTACTCATTATATAGAATACCAATCGTCATGCGATTCTAAATATAATTCTGCTGAATTTTTTTCGAGGCTTTGTTCAAATTTCATCTCAATTTTTTGTTTTGGCGGACTTAAATAAGGAATGCCTAAACTTAATCCTCGAAGAATAAAAAATATCCCCACAACTACTACAAGCACCGGAATTAATTTATTTATTTTATTACGAACGGCGATGCTCATCACATTTCCCGCCAACGAAATTGACAGTAACATTGGAATTGTTCCCAACCCAAACAAAATCATATAAAGCGATCCCAGCACAACTTCGCCGGTTCCAATTGCCCCGGCAATTGCCATATAAACCAATCCACAAGGAAGTAACCCGTTTAAAAGTCCGATAAAAAATAAACTTGAAAAAGAACGAATGGAAAACATTTTCCCAATTGATTTTTTTAGTTTCCCCACAAACGAAAACCAACTTTTATCCATTCGGTATTGGTTTTTAAACAAGACAGGAAACAGCACCGAGATTATCATTAGCGCGCCCATTATTACCGATATTTTTTGTTGAAAACCAAGCATTTCAACACCTTGCCCCAAAAACCCAAAGATGGCACCCATAATTCCATAAGTAACGGTTCGTCCAATATTATAAAGTGCTCCCCCAAATATTTTCTGTGGTATTGTATTTCCGTGCAGCGGCAGCGCAATTGCGATTGGGCCACACATTCCGGCGCAATGAAAACTACCCATTAAACCAAGTACTAATGCCGATATTAAGATTGCCATGGTATTTTAACGTTTTGAACAAAGGTTAGCTTAACTATTGAAAATAAGATGCAAAATAGTTATTTTTATTGAATATTCACAGGTTTGTCAATCTCGTATTTTAATCCTTCTGAATACCAGAAAAATTTTAATATATATCTTCCTGCAACTAAATCTTGTTTTGGGATTTTTAATGAATTCCCCGATGAATTCAGCGAAAAATTTAAATCTTGCTTGCTACTCGAAGGTCGGTATAACAAAACATTTCCCGAATCGATTTCCGATACCAGCAATTTGGTGAAATCAACAATCAGAAATTCATCCTTTAATTGAACTTGCAATGCTTTGGTATATTTTGCTGAACGCTCCTCTACATTCATCTGTTCGGTATAATCTACCCCTTTTTCGTAATAATCTTTATAAACGAGATTTACATCCTGATTAAATGCAAATATTATAAAAGCTGCACACGTTAATAAAAACACAATTAAAAAGATAAAAATTCCTGTTCCCCAATTAAATTTCATGATTTATATTTTTTCAAACCTAATTCTCAATTTTCACTAACAGTAATAAGACTTCGACTCCGCTCAGTCTGACAGTCACAGTGAGCGTAGTCGAACTGTACTAAACCAAAAATACTATGGCCCAACAAAGGTACTTTTATACGTTTCAATTAACTCGTTGTTACTGTAAATTCCAAATACAACTTCTGTTTTATCACTTTTAATCCCTTCTTTTGAAATAAACAAAATAAAAGTAGACTCAAACATTGCCTGGTCTTTAACATCCATCTTACTGCCCGCCATTTTAATCTCACCTTCATGCGAAAGCAGGCGAATTTCAAGTGGTATTTCGTCGTGTGTTTTATTTACAATTTTAATGTTGTAAACGTTCGAAATTAAATTGCCAGGGTTTTCCTGAAAAAGAAGACCCGGCGTACGTAAAATGGTGGTTTCAATGGCTGGTCGTGAAAGTAGTGTATAAATAAAAAATGAAAAAAGAATGAGAAGAACTGCTGAATAGGCTTTGTTCCGTACATTCCAAAGAGTTGTATGCCCTTTTTTTATTCCGTTTTCTGAATCGTAGCGAATTAAGCCCGGTTTTTTCCCAATCGATTTCATCACACCATCGCATTGGTCGATACAAGCGGTGCAGTTTATACATTCCAGCTGTGTTCCATTTTTAATATCAATACCAGTTGGACAAACTGAAATACATTGACCACAATCGATACAATCGCCTGTGTTTTTTGTTCCGCGAGGTTCACCGCGTTTATAATCGTAGGTTACAACTATCGATTTTGAATCGAGCAAAACACTTTGCATTCTTCCGTACGGACAAACCATTGTACAAATTTGCTCGCGAAAAAAGGAATAAACCCAATAGAAAAATCCCGAAACAATTAGAATAATTAAAATTCCTGTAAGATTTCCGGAGAAAGGTTCGGTAGCCAACTGCATCCATTTTTCGTTGCCAATAAACCACAT
>CAYZBC010000003.1:0-55304 GCA_964476535.1 uncultured Maribellus sp. | reverse complement strand
AAGTCCAATTAGTATTTTTTTTGAAACGGATTTTTTTTTCACTGCCATCATTAAATGTATTGTTAATTATATTATTACTGTTTTGAACTTATTCTGTATTTTTTAAAATATGTTTCACCTTCTGTTGATCCGATGACTCTATCTTTTTACTTTTCCTTCTTTTTAAAGATATTTTTGATTTTTGTCCATACACGACCCTTTTCTTTTGAGGATTGTTCTACTGTTTTTTGTTTCTCTTGAAGTTCACCTTTTTCATTCTTCTTTTTGAAGATATCAGCAAGGTCAAATTTTCTTTTCTTAATATCGAATATCTCTTTGTAAGTCGGTTCGTTTAGCATTGCCAGCATTTCTGGTTCAGGAGAAATAAATGAGCTGTTTTTAAGCGTGGCAAATTTTGGGTCACTATAAGTTTTGTTGAAAAATTTACCTACAATTGGAAGTGCCATGTACGCACCTTGTCCGTATGTTGTTGTTCGGAAATGCACCCGTGGATCGTCAGCACCTACCCAACAACCGGTTACTAAATTTGGTGTAATTCCAATAAACCATCCATCAGAATTATTTTGTGTTGTTCCTGTTTTTCCCGCAAAATCGCCTTTAATTTTATAAATGGATCGAATTCCCCTTCCGGTTCCTTTGTTAACCACTGCCTCCATCATATTTATAACTGCGCGGCAATTTTCAGGCGATACAACTGAAACATCCTCTAATTCATAATTAAAAGTTTCCAGTACGTTTCCATTGCGATCGGCTATTTCCAAAAGGTAATGTGTTTCAACCGGTTTTCCGTCGTTTACAATCCCTGCAAACGCTTCAACAATCTCTTTTAACGAAATAGAAGCAACTCCCAAAGCCAATGAAAGGTAGTCTGGTAATTCTGCTGAAATACCTAAATCTTCTACTACATCAATTGTTTTATTAATTCCGGCTGCCAATAATACTTCTACCGAAACGGTATTTAACGACTTTGCCAGCGCACCTTTCATTGTATAATAACCGCCGTAATCGTTGTGCGAATTCCGGGGTGCCCAATCCTGGTAATCTTTGTACACCTTAAACTGATTTACAAAGTATTTATCGGGCGCAACATTATTTTCCAAGGCAGCCAAATAAACAAATGGTTTAAAAGTTGAACCGGTTTGGCGTGGCGCTGTTACATGGTCGAATTGAAAAAAACGGTAATCGATACCTCCAACCCAAGCTTTTAACGATCCTTGCTGTGGATCGATTGCTAAAAATCCAGCATTCAAAAGTTTCAGATAATGTTCTAACGAATCAAGTCGCGAAACATTTTCATCTATTAAACCATTCCAGGTAAATAGTGTGGTTGGCTTTTTCTCGTTATATTGATTCAGCACTTCGTCGTAAGCAACACCTGTTCCTTTTTGACTTTTATAACTTGTTGTATTTGTTATGGCACTTTTTATAATTGCCGGATTCTCTTTGAAAAGATCCCTCGATTTCCAATGGTTATCGAAAACTTGCTGAAGGTTTTTCATGTACTCTTTTACCGATTGCTGTGCATAATATTGCAGGTTGTAATCGATGGTTGTTTGTATCTTTAATCCGTCGGTATATAAATTATAAGGGTCGTCATTTTCATTTGTATTATTTTCGCACCATTCCAGCAATTGTGGTTTTAGTTTTTCAAGGAAATAGGGAGCTGGCCCTTGATTGTACGAAATTACCTGGTATTTAATACCCAATGGTTTTGCTTTAAACTCCTCCGCTTGTAGTACCGTTATGTATTCATATTTTGCCATTTGTCCAATTACTACATTTCTCCGTTTAACGGCTCTTTCAGGATGTGTTCTGGGATTGTAATAATTGTTCGCTTTTAACATACCAACTAACACTGCCGCTTCGTGGACATCTAGTTGTGACGGTTTTTTGGAATAGAAACGCTCCGAAGCAACTTCAATTCCAAATATATTTTCGGCAAAAGGAACAGTATTTAAATACATTGCCAACACTTCCTGTTTGCTGTAAATCCTCTCCAAACGGTAAGCAATTATAGCCTCACGTAACTTATTGACAGGTAGCGAAAACGGACCGTAATTAATGCGTGGAAAAAGGTTTTTAGCAATTTGCTGACTTAATGTGCTTCCGCCGCCAGAACTGCCATGTTGCAAAAGAATTGATTTGACAAATACCCGTAACAATGCAATTTCATCAATTCCACGATGTTCGTAAAAACGGGCATCTTCAGTGGCAATTAATGCATTAATTATGTTTGGCGAGATTTCCTCGAAACTGGCGTTGCTCCGGTTTTCAACATAGTAACGTCCAAGAATTTTTCCATCGATAGAATATACTTCAGAAGCTACCGGATTATTTATTTGGTGCAATTGATTTTTCGATGGAACAGGACCCAAAACACCTAAAAATACGAAAATAAAAAACAGACATCCCAATAAAAAAAAGAATGTAACTGTTGATCCAATAAACTTTAAAATATTGAATTTTTTGATCGATTTTTTTGAGCCACTTTTCTTCTTTTTAACCGGCTTGCGTTTAGAAACTGAATTTGGTTTTTTCTTTGCCACACCGTAAAAATACAATTATTATTGAATGAAATTATTAATCAACATAATTGAACGGAGAAATATTTATCGACTTCGCAAAATTTATCGCTTGAGATTCATTTTACATAAAGATCTATTCGGTATGAGTGTGGAATTATACTAATATTTGTATCAACCGGCAATTAACTCCTTCGCAAAATACCAGGTCATCATTCCCGAGGCAATTAGTTTTAAAAGAGTACCCGTTAAAAATCCTAAAAACGAACCAAATCCTGATTTTAAGGCAGCATTGGAATCTTTCCCGGAGCTGAGCTCGCCAGCCACTGCTCCTAAAAACGGACCAACAATTATTCCGATGGGAGGGAAGAAAAATAAACCAACCAACAACCCGATAATACTGCCCCAAATACCGCGTTTACTTCCACCAAATTTTTTGGTTCCCCAGGCAGGAATTATAAAATCCAGCGCATAAACAACAGCCGTTATTGCAGCCCAAATAATTAAAAATTTGTTTGAAAACTGGTGACCCTGTGTGAAATGCAACAAAAGTAAACCAATATAACTTAAAGGTGGGCCAGGCATTACTGGGAGTACACAACCTAAAATTCCACTAATTATAAAAATTACTCCTAAAACAATTAATACATAATCCATTTCTATTCGTTTTTAATTAGTATTTAAAAATAGGTTTTTTTGAAAAAGATTCAATAATCGCAAAACCATTAAGCTGTATAATTCATTAAATAACTTTTTCTTCCTTACCTTTTTTCTTCCACCAATTTAAGCTCAATAAATAAATTAAAACTGTCGAGAGCAAAACAACCAGTGCACTGGTGTAATATAAATCTTTCTTTTCCATTAAATAAATGGGATGAGATTGAATGATTTCCCAATAAGTTATTGTGAGTAAAACAAGTGCGTTATTTATCGAATGCCCCAAAATAACCAGCAAAATGCTATTGGTTCGTAACATAATCCAACCCAACAAAAGCCCCAAAATAAAAGTTGTTGGGAATTGCCACGGATTTAAATGAAATAAAGCAAATAAAAGTGCCGACATAAAAACAGCCCAAAAACCGTTGTAATTTCTACGAAAGCCATGGAGAATAAGTCCTCTAAAAATGAGTTCTTCAACCACAGGCGCAACTACAGCAACTTTAAAAAAGGCGCCCCACCACCCAAAATCGCCGTCGAATATTTTGCTGAACAATTCCCAAAACCAATCTGGAGCAGGAATTACTTTATCCATCCAAAAACCTACTATTTCTAATAAATTATGAGAAGCCCATAAAAAAGTAAGAATTGGAATTAGAATTAGCGGATTAAAAAACTTCAAAGGAAAAACCTTCAAAAAAGGCATTTTTGATTTCCGAAAGCCATAAACCAAAATAAATAGTGTTGAGCCTACACCTAATGCAATCTTTTTTATTGGATGGTATAAATAGTCTGTTCCGTTGTAATAGTCGAGCAACGCCAATGGAAAATCTATAATAGTTTGTATGAAAATATAAAGGATTACTAAATGTATTGCCTGTAAAACAGTTGGATAGTATTTTTGACGAATTTCATTCATATATTCAACAAATTTGAAACAATAGATTTAGCTAGCGATATTTTTTTCGACAGGCATTTCAACGATTTTAAACGAAAAATAACGTTGAAGTACATAGCTGTAAATAACTACAATTACGGTTGTTATAGCTTTCGAAAGAGTTGCGTACAATCCGGCATATTCAACAAATAGTTTCAAGAAAACATAATTAAGAAAAATTGCCCCGGCAACAGTAACTCCGTATCTAAACAGTTGAATATTACCTTTGAGTTCCGACTCTGTAAATGTTACGTACTTGCCCAGTAAAAATCCTGTAGAAAATGTGATTGGAAATACTAAAATAAACGCTGCAATGTGTGGACTAATTGCAACAAATCCCAACTCAACAACATTCATGTCGAGAATATAGCGGTAAAATATAAAATATAACAATAAATCGAGTGCTGTATTTGCACCCCCTGTGGCAGCATATCTGAACACATTAATGGGAATAAATCTTAAGAAAGGAAAATAAAACCAATCGATAAATTTAATTATGGAGTTACCAATATTTTCCAGAAAACTTCTCATATTAGAATGTACAGGTTTTAATTTTGATGGTATAAAGAAACAATTTTATATTTAAATTGAAAAAGGGGAGTCATAAATCAATGGATTTTCGCAATTGTTTTTTCTGGCTCATCTTCTTTTTGCTTTCCAGACGTTTTAATCGCGACGATTTTGTGGGGTTTGTTTTAATTCGTTTTTTAGTTGGTGTCAGCGCATTTCCAATTAAGTCGAAAAATTTATCGGTAACCACTTCTTTGTTACGCCATTGTGAACGTTCAACTTGCGAAACCAGAAATAATTCATCCCCTAAATTTATTCTGTTTTTAAGTTTAAATCGAATTTTTCTTTTTTCTAATAACGAAAAAAACTGAGAGTTCTCCACTGAGAAACGCAGTTCAACACGGGTATTTACTTTATTCACATTTTGTCCGCCCGGGCCACTACTGCGCGTTGCCGAGTAGCTAAATTCTGATTTTAATCCTTTTTTTCGTTCTTCAGAAAAAATCATGTCAACCGTTTTTGCTAATGGATTCCAATTTTTTCAGATCTGAAATTTCGATATTCTTGCCTTTCAATTTTATTATTTTTTCCTTTTCCAACTCCTTTAAAAATTTTATGGCACTTTCGGTTGAAATGGAAGCAAAATCTGCAATATCTTGTCGGGTTAAACTAAGGAATACATCTTCTTTTAAATAATCATCTTGAGAAAGATAAAGTAGGCTGGAAGCCAGTTTACCACGCATTTGTTTGTACGAAATATTTTTTATGATTTCAAAAAGATGACTTTCGTTTTTATAATTTTTCGAGGTAATTTCCAATGCAAATTGGGGATTGTCGATAAGAACTTGTTTCAAACTTTCTTTTTCAATCATACATATTTCTGAATCTTTTAATGCTTGCGTTGAATATGTATGTATGTTTTCTCCGAAAATAGATGAAAAAGCGAGGAAATCGCCTGTTCTTGCTAAACTAATATTTATTTGTTTGTCGTAACCAGTTTGCAAATACACTTTAATTAATCCTTGAACAACGTAAATCACGTATGGAGCAAATGCACCTTGTTTAAAAATATTCTCGCCTTTTAAATAGGTAATTTTTGTTTTATGCTCATTGAGTTCAGTTAAATCATCCAAATTAAATTGAATAACTTTTTCATGATTTTCCTGACCTTGGTTTTTTGAATCTCCCATTTCTATTTTCAACTCAGTGATTGTAATTCGCTGCAAAATTATAAAACCTTTGTTAATACAGGAATTTATGCATAAATAAAATCATCAATGTTATTTGATAGGAAAAAAACTAAAATATTTCAACATTTAAAACAGCAGACTTCAGTGTTGTTTATTGGTTTGGCAATTGGAAGTGAATTACATTTGTATCATCAAAATTTAACGATGAAACGAGTAGCAATTCCAATATCAAAAAATGAATTAAGCGAATTTTTCGGTGAATGTAATCATTACGAAATATTCGAAATAGAAAAGGAAACAATAAATCGAAAACTGGTTGAAGTTCCTTTGAATATCGATATTTTAGAATTGCCAAAATGGTTGAAAAGGGAAGGGGTTTCAGATGTAATTGCCTATAAAGTGAACAAGAAAATAATTACACTTTTTGCATCGAACAAGGTAAACCTGTTTGTGGGAGTTGCGAAAAATACACCGCAAAATTTAATAGAAGCTTATTTGCAGGGTACTCTGGAATCGGATAAAAATATTATTGCAGAAATAACAGATAATTAGTAAAATATTAATAATTAAAAATTACAGAGATGAAAATGTTACAAACTGAATTGCAGGAAATAGAAACTGCTGCCGAATTGGGAAAAATGATTGCTGAAAACGAAAACGTAATGGTATGTTGTGGTCGAATGGGCCCAATGTGTATGCCTGTTTACGATGTTATGGAAGAGTTGGAAGAGGAACGCACAAATGTAAAATTTGCTGTTATGGCATTTGATTCTCCTGAAGCAGGAATTGTTAGGAATGCACCCGAGTGTCGAGGTTTTATGGGTTTGCCATTTACAATGTATTATAAAGGTGGAAAAGTGGCACATGCTACAACCAGCATCCAGAATATGCAGATGGTAACCACTGTGTTGGATGAAAAATTTGGAGCATAATCTCCGCAATTGTATTTGTCATTCTTGCTTTTGCAGAAATGACAAATGATAAAACAAATACGATTCACAATTTACCATTTTCAATTATGAACGAGGTTTTCGATACAATAATAATTGGTGCAGGAGCGGCTGGATTAACCGCGGGAATTTATTCTTCCAGGGCAAAACTTTCCACATTAATACTCAATGAGGGTGCCATTGGTGGTCAATTGGTTTTAACTGAAGAAATAGCCAATTTTCCAGGAGTACCCACTACAAAAGGTTATATGCTGGCTAACAACATGAAACAGCAGGCTAAAAGTTTTGGTTGTAAAATTAAATCGAATATTAAAATAGCCAAATACTCTTTTGAAGATCAGGTTAAAACAATTGAGTTGGAAGATGGAAGAGTATTTCAGGGAAAATCTGTAATTCTTACACCGGGAGGAAGACCACGTTCTTTGAATTTGGAAGGAGAAGTGCAATTTAAAGGAAAAGGGATTTCGTATTGTGCAACTTGCGATGGCGATTTTTTTACCGGAAAAGAAGTGGTGGTTGTTGGCGGAGGAAACTCGGCTTTGGAAGAAGCTGTGACTTTAACCAAGTTTGCAACCAAAGTTACAATTGTGCATCAGTTTGATAAATTTCAGGCATTTGAACATGCCATCCAGGAGGCTGAAAAAAATCCTAAAATAGAATTTATCATGGAATCTGAACTTCGTGGATTTTATGGCGACATTCAACTAGAAAAGGTAACGATTGAATATCTGCCAACTGGAAAAATATCAGAATTGAAAACCGATGGTACGTTTATTTTTATTGGTTACCAACCTAATACTGAAGATTTGCAGAATGCTGTAGAACTTAACGATCGCAAGGAAATTATAGTAGATAGGGATATGAAAACCAGTTTAAATGGTATTTTTGCAGCAGGCGATTGTATCCCTAAAAAGTACCGGCAGGTTACCACAGCTGTCGCCGACGGGACCATTGCAGCGTTAGCTGTTTCAGAGTATTTGAGGAATTAATAAAATATTAATAATAATTCATGCAAAATGGCGAAACAGGAAGTAAAAGTTAAATGGCTTGAAAATATGGCGTTTAAAGCGGAAGTAAACGGACATGAAATCATTTTAGATGCCGCAGCAGGTGTTGGAGGAGAAAACCGTGGACCTCGACCGAAACCGTTTATGTTAACGGCGCTTGCGGGTTGTACTGGAATGGATGTAGTTTCTATTTTGAAAAAAATGCGTGTTGAGTTGGATGACTTTAATGTAATTGTTGAAGGCGACATAACCGAAGAGCATCCTAAGCAGTTTTTTAAAATGAATGTTATTTATGAATTCAAAGGGAAAGACCTTTCATTGGAAAAACTAGAAAAAGCCGTTAGTTTGTCGGAAGAAAGATATTGTGGAGTAAGTGCATTGTACAAAAAAGTAATTGAAGTTACTTCCGAAATAAAAATTATAAAATAAAAATATGTCAGCAACATTTGTTTATATTATTGTAGGTGTATTAGTTGCCTTTTTAGGACTAATAACGTTTAATTATTTCAGGATGAAAAATGCGAAACCTGTAAAAACCAGTGGTAAAATTATAGCTTTGGCAAACAAGAATTTCAAAGCATTTACAAAAAGGGGAGTAGTATTGGTCGATTTTTGGGCGCCTTGGTGTGGCCCATGTAAAATTATTGCCCCAACACTAAACGAAATAGCTGAAACTCAAAATGATTTTAAAATTGCAAAAGTTAATGTTGACTACAATCAACCCCTGGCAAAAAAGTTTAAGGTTCGTAATATTCCTACCATGTTAATTTTAAAAGATGGAGAGGAAGTTGGCCGAATTGTTGGTGTAAAAACCAAAAAAGCCATTTTAAAAGAGGTGAACTTGGTTTTAAATAGTTAGTAAAAAATCCAATTAATATATAATTCACCGCTCTTCTCTTTCTGGAAAAACGGTTTTTGTTTTGTTAAAAAGAATCGTAAAGTTTAAGTAAATTGCAGAAATGAAAGATTCTTTTGATAGCTACTTCAATAACTCTTGCTTTAGGTTAAATAGTTTTTTTTAACATCTTTTGCCAAATGAATGTTGTAAATTTGTTGCGCTCAATTAAAATTTATTGCAGTGAAGTTTTATCGACAAACACTTTTTACAATCGTATTCTTTACGTTTCAGCTACTTTCAAGTAGCGTTATTTTTGCTCAATCGGAGGATACAACAAAGTTTGCAAAACAAACTATTGATAATCAATTTGGTTTAAATCCGGTTTTCTTGTCAGATGAATTAATACCTGCAATTTTTAATTTAAATAATTTTGTTTTTCCAGGATTTCAATCCTCCAATTTGAATGGTCATTATTTTATAAACGACAGTCAACCATCGTTTAACGGTTTAACGTTTGGGCAAAGTAAAACCACCAATTTATTTCCTAATCTGGGAGTTTCTGAGAATTATAATAATAGCCTGGTTTATACCAACAATAATTTAACGCTCGATTTTAATTTTGGATTGTTAAAACAAAATACCATTCTGACTTCTGAGAAGCCGAATTTTCAATTTACTTTCGGCACTTCCCTGGAATACGAAATCAATCCCTGGCTTAGTTTGTATTTGTATGGGAAATACCTTCTTCCAACAATTAACCGTTCCAACAATTTTTCAGATCCTTTTACAACCATGAATCCAATGTTTTTTCAAACTGAAACTGGTGGCGGTTTACGAACAAAATATAAAAATATAAAAGCAGATGTTGGATTAAAAAAAATATATGATACACAGTTTAATCAATCGAATCCCGTAAATTCGATGAATACGAAAATAAGTATCGGGTTTTAAAACAATTATTTCTTATTTCAACTCAATCCCGACCGTATAACGATCCTATCCCAAACCTTTATTCAGAATAAAAGTTCTGGCAACAGTAGAAATTGTTAATTCGTCGGATTATATTGATTCAATATTAAAATATTCCTGCTAATTTGAAGTAAGGTTGGAATAAAAATTTAAATCCATAAAATACGAATACTAACTTACATGTTATAAGCGTATTAAAAAATGTGGATATGTTTTATAAGAACATTATTGGTTGGAAATCGTTTAAATACTTTTCGGTGTGGAATAAATCAGACCATTATTATTAAAACATATTTTCATGACTCAATTTCAATCCGCAATAAACTTGGAGGCAAATAACTCCAATCAGGATTTACCTCCTTTTTCAGAATTCCTCGATGCTTTAAAAGCAAAAATGAAACAAGTTTTTCAGGTTCGTGGAGATATTGATAAACTTAGTTTAACACGCGGACTACCTCCGTTTGTTTTACGCGAAATTATGTCGGTTAACCCGCTGTCGGTTGGTATTCCTAAAGAATACGGTGGCAGGGGAGGGCAGATGAACGAAAATTTAGCATTGCTGGCAACTGCATCATATGAATCGCTGGCATTGTCTTTAACTTTCGGAATTAACTCGGCTCTGTTTTTACAACCCTTTGGAAAATTTGGGCAGGAAGAAGCAAAAGCTTCGGTTTTTAAACGTTTTTTGGAAGAAAAAAGTATGGGTGGTTTAATGATTACGGAGCCCGGTTTTGGAAGCGACGCACTGAATATGCAAACCTCATACACCGAAATAAATGGAAAGTATCATTTAAAAGGAACAAAACATTGGGCTGGTTTAACCGGCTGGGCAGATTTTTGGCTTTTAACCGCCAGGCAACAAATTCAATCGGGGAGTTTACAGCGCGACATTGATTTTTTTCTGTGCGACGTAAATGCTCCCGACCAAAATATTGTTGTTGAAGAGTTTTTCGATAATTTGGGACTCTACTCCATTCCATATGGTCGAAATAATATTGATGTAAAACTTCCGGCAATTCATAAATTGAAACCTCAGACAACAGGTGTAAAAATGATGCTTGATTTGTTACATCGCAGTCGCATGCAATTCCCTGGAATGGGAATGGGTTTTATTAAACGCATGCTCGACGAAGCGATTTCGCACTGTAATCAGCGTTTTGTTGGCGGCAAAAGTCTGTTTAATTACGACCAGGTACAGCAACGTTTGTCGAAATTGCAGGCATCGTACACCGTTTGTTCTGCAATGTGTGTCAACAGTAGCGAAAAAGCCGGATTGGAAGTTGATATGGCACCTCATGGTTTGGAAGCCAACGCCGTAAAAAGTGTGATTACCGATTTAATGCAGGAAGCAGCGCAGTCGGTTGTACAATTGGTTGGGGCAAAAGCATATAAGTTAAGTCATATTGCTGGTCGCGGTACAGCAGACAGTCGCCCGTTTCAAATTTTTGAAGGTTCGAATGATATTCTTTACGCACAGATTTCGGAAGGTTTAATTAAGCTGATGAAACGCGCCAAAGAAACTAATTTATTTCAATTTTTGAAAGGGTTTAATTTAACAAATCGAGCGGCTGAATATGTAAAAACCCAGGTTGATTTTAATCTGGATTTACAAATGCCACAGCGCAAATTGGTTGAAATGGGTAGAGTAGTTGGTCGGATAATTTCAATTAATCAGGTTTTAGAAATGGTGGACAAAGGTTTTAGAAAAGACTTGATTGAGGGAGGAGTTACAATGCTTCAGCAAGAGATTTCAAAATTAATGGCAACATTTTCGTTTAACAATAAAAACCAGGTTGTTGAAGGCTACGAAGAAAATAGTGAGTGGTTCGATTATGTGGTTGGTTAATTGGTAAAAAGTTTATGTTTTTTTGCAAAGTTACCGAAAACCGAATTTTCACTGTTTCATTCTTATGTCTATCATTCGACAAACACTTCTCCCAAAATTCACAGAAGAATATAAGGAATATTAAGGCAAGCCACGAGGAATTAATTGATTAAAATCCAGTCAAACAATTGAAAATTAAAAACAAGAATAATTCTATATTGAATCGTGGTAACTGATTCAACGTTCTAAAAACAAGAAAGAAAAGTTGCTTTTATATCATAAAAATGATTCTTATCTTGCGCCGGCCACAGACAAAATTTAGGCTCAAAGTGTTATTGAAAAGAATAGGAAAAGGATTGCAAACTAAAAATATAAAGGTAAAATACCATGATTGACATTGAAGAATTGGAAGACAAATTTAGTATTGAGGGTGAAGTCGGATTTGCTGAGCTGGAGAACGATTTAGTTTATATTACTGTTTCGAACAAATATGCCGATGCTGATATTTGTTTGTATGGAGCGCATATTACCAGTTTTAAGCCACACAAAACAATGGAAATTTTATGGATGAGCCCGGAAAGTAATTTTCAGGAAGGTAGTCCGATTCGGGGTGGGATTCCGGTTTGTTTTCCCTGGTTTGGTCCGCATAAAACCGATTCGGAAAAACCGATGCATGGTTTTGCCCGGCTGATGTATTGGGATGTGCAAGAAATTTCTGCGCAACCAACCGGAGAGACTTTGGTTAAATTGCAACTTTGTTCTTCAGACAAAACAAAAGCATTTTGGAAGCATGATTTTTGTGCTGAAATGATTATTACAGTTGGAAAAAAGCTTACTGCGATTTTGAAAGTAACGAATACTTCAACTGAGCCAATTGAATATACAAGCGCATTACATTCCTATTTTAATTTATCGTCTGTAGAAAATATCACAATCGAAGGATTGCAGAACGCCAAATACTATAACCAGGGAGAACCCGATGATTTTATTCAGGATTTGCCTAAAATAGAAATTAAAAAAGCCGAAACACGTCATTATTACGATACTGAAGCTACTTGTGTTATTGAAGATCCTGTTTTTGGAAGAAGGATCAATGTTGCAAAATCGGGGAGCAAAATAACGACAGTCTGGAATCCGTGGGAGGAAAATTGTGCAAAAATGGATGATTTGCCAGATGATGCTTATTTCACTTTTGTATGCGTAGAAACCGTAAATGCCTTTGAAGATGTAATCCAACTGGCTCCAGGTGAAATGCATAAAACAACTGCTATTATTGGTTTGGATGAATAGGTTGAGCATTAATGCTAACCTTGCAAAGAATGAATAAAATAAATTATTCAAAAACATAGTTATCTTGAATTCACTTCACTCGAATCCAATAAAAAACCCGGTAACATTAAGTTGCCGGGTTTTTTGTTATATGGATTTATTACGCTAAAATTTTGGTAGTAATATTTTTAATACTGGTTTCTATTGCTTCAAATGGTTTTCCATTACCCTGATTATCATCTTCAACAAACAAATATTTCATGCCGGCAATTTCTCTTGCCTCATAAATCTTTTTAAAATTGATAAGTCCGGCTCCAACAGAAGTAATGTCGTCTTTTATTACTTCGTAAAAAGGTGCACTTTTTTCTGCCATATCTTTAAAGTGAAATAATTGGAATCTTCCAGGATATTTTTCAAACATTTCAACTGGATTTTGCCCGGCTTTGGTTGCCCAATACATATCCAGTTCCATTGTAATAAGATCGGCATCCATTTCAGGCATAAAAATATCGTAGTAAGGAACTATTCCATTGATGTTGGTAAATTCGAAATTATGGTTGTGGTAAGCGAATTGAATACCTGTAGATTTCATAATTTTTCCAACTTCATTCCAATCGCCAATCATTCTTTTGTACGATTCGATGTTACGATCTACTTCTTCAATCCAAGGCTGCACACAATATTTCACACCCAGAATTGCATGATCAGCGGCCATTTTTTTTGCGCTTTCCGAAGTTATTCCTTCGGCTTCAACGCTGGTATGACTGCTGATTATATCCATACCCATATCATTTACAATCTTTCTAAATTCAGTGGGTTCGTAACCGTAAAATTTACCGTTGGCATAACTTGCAAGTTCAAGGTTTTTATATCCCATATCCGATACTTTCTGCAAAGTTCCAACTACATCTGCAGCCATAGCATCGCGAATGGTATACAATTGTATTCCAACACCAAAGTTTTTTCTGTCAGTCGCTGCACCAGACATACATGCAATAGGACTTACAGCCAAAATACCGAGGGTACCTGCTGCTGAAACCTTTAAAAAATTTCGTCTATTTTGAATTTTCATAATTACTTTTTTTTGAACTTATTATTCTATTTTATTTTTGAATTATTTTCAGAATGTTAAAATTAATACAAACCGTTAATTTTCAAACAAAAACACTAATTATTCTGAATATTTTTAGATGACTTCTACTTTTCGGGCCTTTTATAAGAGGAAATTATTCGAACTATTTTCAAAGTTTTAATTATAATTTACAATAAACGGTAAATTATAAAAATAGAGTTCAATTTACCTACCAACACAGAATCTATAAAATTCAAGCATACAGTGTTTTATGTTGCTTGAGATACAAATGTGGAATAAATTAAAAATAATCTTGTCAAACAAACAAAAAACTACATTTAACGTTCCATATTAACTCGAAATAAGTGATTCGAGCTACTCAGTAAGGCTAATTTGCTTATGCTTTGGTAGTAAGCATAAGTTTGTTCGTAAGCGGAACTATTATAATTGAAGGGATGCTAGGAACCTATCTGAGAACAAATGCAAATATTAAATTCTCAGAGGCTTAACGAGGAAAGTCCGACAGGCTGCTAGGACTTTATTGTTTATTGGCTACTTCAGCTTTTATGTCTTTAATGTTTCCAACCATTTATGGAATTACTTTGGAAGAAGTTGGCGAAGATGTCACATTGGGAGCAGCCGGTTTGGTAATGGCAATCGTTGGTGGTGCTTTAATGCCTCCACTGCAGGGAACCATAATAGATATTGGGCGGATAGGATCAATGGCTGCAGTTAATTTATCATTTGTTTTACCACTTATTAGTTTTATTGTAATTGCCTTTTATGGTTATCGTACGTATCAATTTCAAAAACAAATAAGATAGATATCAGTGTTTAAATTGATTTAAAGGCGAAGGTAAATAATGCAGTATACAACAGGATACAACCAATGACAACGGGATGCGGGTTATTCAAAAAAAGGATTACTTGCAGATAGAATTAAGAACGAAACAAAACGAATATGAAAATAGCAATTGCAAACGACCATGCCGGAATGAAGTTGAAAAACGAATTGAAAACTTTTCTGGAATACAATGGATATGAGCTAATTAATTTTGGAACAGATACCGATGATTCCGTGGACTACCCTGATTATGTTCACCCTGTAGCAAATTCAATTGAGAACCGGGAAGCTGATTTGGGAATATTAATTTGCGGAAGTGCCCAGGGCGTTGCAATAACAGCAAACAAACGTGAAAAAATAAGGGCAGCTGTGTGTTGGGAAACTGAAATTGCATCGCTTGCGCGAAAACACAACAATGCAAATGTTCTTTGTCTGCCTGCTCGTTTCCTTTCCGAAAAAGATGCCAACCAGATTGCACTGGTGTTTTTACAAACAGGATTTGAAGGAGGCAGGCATCAGAAACGTGTTGAAAAAATAACTTCTTGTTGGGCTTAAAATATAAATATCATGAGAGAATTAAATACAAAAATGATGCATCCGCGTGACCAGATTATTTTAATCATTGATAAAATATATCGTAGCGGGATGACAACAACTTCGGGAGGAAACATTTCAATTATCGACGAAAGTGGTGATGTTTGGGTAACTCCTTCCGCAATAGATAAAGGCACTTTAAGGCCAACAGATATTATTTGTGTTCGAAAAGATGGAAGTATTGAGGGACGACATAAACCTTCATCGGAGTATCCGTTTCATATTGCCATTTACAAGTGCCGCCCCGAAATAAAAGCGGTAATCCATGCCCACCCACCGGCATTGGTTTCGTTTAGTATTGTGAGGCAAATTCCGAATACCAATGTGCTTCCACAGGCTAAAAATGTATGTGGCCCAATTGGTTATGCGCCATACGAACTTCCGGGAAGTGATGAACTAGGTGAAGTAATTGCCGAAGAATTCAAAAAAGGGGTGAATGCAGTAATCATGGAAAACCATGGTACTGTTGTTGGAGGAAGCGATTTGGGCGATGCTTACCAACGCTTTGAAACCATGGAGTTTTGTGCCCTCTCGTTAATAAACGGTAGTACAATTGGAAAACCAAATTATTTAAGCGATAAACAAATAGCCGAATTCGAAAAACAGATTCCACATTTGCTACCCGAAATGGAAACGGTTGAATATCCGTCTGATGAACGCGAAATTCGAGAGCAGATTAAAAAGATCGTTCATCGTGCCTGCGACCAGGGTTTAATGATTAGTTCTTATGGAACCGTTTCGGTGCGCTGGAAAGGTGATGATTTTTTAATTACGCCAACAAATGTAGCTCGATGGGATATTCAGAATAAGGATATTGTACAAATTAAGGATGGCAAACGCGAGGCGGGTAAACTTCCGAGCCGCTCAACATGGCTGCACCAGGAAATATACAAACGTAACCCACACGTAAATTCAATAATCCTTACACAATCGCCCTACTTAATGGCTTACAGTGTAACAGGCGAAAAAATTGATGTACGAACCATTCCTGAAAGCTGGATATTCTTGCAAGACATTCCGAATATGCCTTTTGGCTCTCACTTTTCCGGCGAGGAAGCGATACTCGAAACGCTTTCGGAGAATACTCCGGCAGTAATAATAAACAACGATTCTGTTTTAGTCACCGGTGACAAACTTCTTGGGACTTTTGATAAATTAGAAGTTGCAGAGTTTAGTGCAAAATCGTTAACAATGGGAGCTTCGCTTGGTAAACTAATTCCGATAAATGACACGCAAGTGGAGGCGTTAAGGAATAAATTTTTGGGGTAAGTAATTTTATGCAGATTATAGAAATAATCATTAATAGTCCTACAGTACCTTATACTAATGTCAATAGTACAAACAACTAATGCTATGAAACTATCAGACATCATTATTATGCGAACAACTGCTTAGCTTTGTTTAAATCATACTTGTACATATAATTGGAAATATACAAAGTATAAGTTTCATATTATCTATTTGATGCAAACTCTATAACTACCCAGCCAATATTAAGACTTTATCCATAGACTAATCTCAAATCATAAACACCTCTTTTATTAATTTAAACTAGACTGCAAAAGGAAACTAAATGAATAGAATGTGGGGGTGGGGCGGATAAATGGTCAAGGGTTTTTGCCATGTTTTTAAGTGAGCTTACCTTTTGAGGAACGAAAGAGGTAAGTTCACTTAAAAATAAATTTAACTATCAAAACTCTTGGTCATTTGTTTGCGGCGCTTATGCGGTAGTTTTTTGCAACCCTAGGGCTTGTCTGGTTTAAATTGGAATATTTTTGTTTCTGATTTGGGAATTAGTGTTATAACCCCTGATAAAAGAGAATAGCTATAAACTGAGATTGTTGACGAAATTATCTGCTTATAATACTGATTGTGATATATAGACTACTTCTCACCCTTCAACTCCTCAGCCTCCATTCTAAGTTTTCAGCTTGAGCTTCTTTTAACCTGGCACGTTCCAAATCTTCTGCTCGCTCTTTTACTCTGTGCTCGTGGTCTTTTACATTTTGACGAATTTCTTTTATTATTTTCTTGTCCCGGTTGTAATGAAAAACGTCTTCAAGTTTATAGAGTTCTTCCGGGCTTATGCCATTTGCAGCATTTATGTATTGGAATTTTATGTCATTGTCGTTTTGTTCTTTATTCTCACGATTGGGTGCAGGAGTTTGATACAGATTATTTTTTGCATGTGGAATATTCACTTTTAACCCCACTTTTTTTTGAGAATTTATTCAAAATATTGTTTGGGTGTAAAGTGATAACTACACTTTTGTTCCCGGTTGCAACGTCCTACATGATTTGGAAATATAATAGTGTGCTCCATATCAATATATCGCGAAAAGAACAATTGTATCTGGTGGGAAAACATGCTTGGCAATTTGGAGAAAGCCTTGAAATATTTTGAAGATGAAACGATATTATTTGAAGAACTCTATGAATCGAATCCCCAAAATGTAGGCTTTAGAAACGGCCTGACAATTTCATACATCAAATTAGGCTTAATTTACAGGGATGAGAAAAAAGATAAAAAACCTGCACAGAAATATTTTCAAAATGAAAAAGAAATCTGGGAAGTTTTAGCATATGATTTTCCTGCCTATGTTAAGTTCCAGAATAATTTGAACGTAGTTATCAATGTATTAAATGATTAATGCATTCTGCAACCCCCAATACAAAATAATGCATATCAAAGCCACGGGAGTAATCCCATGCCTTGCTCGAACCAAAATTTGTGTCGTGGGAATTTGTTTTTGCCGAAAAACATTGTAATTCCATTTTGTGTTTTCATGCTTTCATGGTATTTTTCGTCACAATCACCTTTAAGCTAAAATACAGACTTTTGACAGTCCGTGTCCCTGGGAATTCCTGGAATCACAAAAACGAGATTTCAAAAAATAATTCCTTCAGGTCCAGCGAGTTCCGATTCGCTGATGAATAAATTATTTTTTGAGAATAAAATGAAGAATCAATTAGGTAGAAGTCTCCAATTGACCATTAGATCGGATTTATGTTTTATTCATTATGAAAAAATTATTTACCGATACAAAAACTTTTAAAAATATGTCCAAGTACTTCGTTGGTTGTTATTTCTCCCGTTATCTCGCCAAGATAATGCAAACATTCTCGAATATCCTGCGACAGGAAATCGCCGGTAATTCCAGTGTCTAAACCATTTAAAACGCGTAAAATTGCTTCGTGGGCATTTTTTAATATTTCAAAATGACGGGCATTTGTAACAATAATATCTTCCTGATTTGCTGCATCAAAATTTACGACATGAATCATTAAATCAATCAATTCTTCGAGATTCTCTTTTTGTTTGGCAGCAATAAAAACCAGTTCTTCATCGTCGGTAAAGTCCGTAACTTCCAGCTGCTGAATAGTATCAGGCAACCCAGAATCTATTTTATTGGCCACAATTATTAAAAATTGCCCATTTAATATCCGCTTTCTGATTTTATCAATTCGACCTTTAACAATCGGGTAGGGGTTTTGCATGTCAACTACCAACAAAACTATTGTTGCCAGTTCTAATTTACTATACGAACGTTCAATCCCCAAATTTTCAATGTGATCATCCGTTTTACGAATTCCGGCTGTGTCGAAAAAACGAAATGCTGTGCCACGAATGTTTACAACGTCTTCAATAACGTCGCGGGTAGTGCCATGAATATGAGACACTATGGCTTTTTCTTCGTTTAACAATGCATTTAGGAGGGTCGATTTTCCAACATTGGTTTCGCCAACAATTGCCACAGGAATCCCATTTTTTATGGCATTTCCTAAGCGGAAAGAATTCTTTAGTTTGCGAAGTAAACGCTCTATTTTATCCGTTAACTCTCGCAACGCTGTTCGATCTGCAAATTCAACATCTTCTTCACCAAAATCGAGTTCCAGTTCTACCATTGCTGTAAAATGAAGCAATTGATCGCGTAGAACGTTTATCTCTTTCGAAAAGCTACCGCGCATTTGATTTAACGCCAATTTATGTGCTGCGGCATTCGACGATGCAATTACATCGGCAACGGCCTCAGCTTGCGACAAATCCATTTTACCATTCAAAAATGCTCGCTGTGTAAATTCACCGGGCTGGGCAAGTCTGGCACTTTTTTCAACCAAAATTTCAAGTATTTTTTGCTGAATAAAAACAGAGCCATGACAAGCAATTTCAATACTATTTTCTCCGGAAAATGAATGTGGGGCTTTAAATATACTCACCACCACTTCGTCAATTATTTCATCCTGAAAAATAATCTGACCAAAGTGAATTGTATTTGCCGGTTGTTCAACAAGTGTTTTACCTTTTTTAGGGCTCCTAAATATTTTATCAGCAATAGTTATTGCGTCGCTACCGGAAAGACGAATTATAGCAATTGCTCCAATTCCGGGCGATGTTGAAATGGCACATATTGTTGATTGATCAAGCATTTTCAATTTGTTTTTTGCAAAGATAATTCATTATTTTGATTAGTTTTAAATTGTAATAAAGAATGTAATTCAATGGAACCTCTTCTTAAAAAAGCAGCTAAACTTCTACAAAAATCTCACTTTACCATTGCTTTTACTGGTGCGGGAATTTCGGTAGAAAGTGGAATTCCTCCGTTTCGGGGTGAACATGGACTTTGGAATAAATACAATCCAGAAGTTCTGAATTTAGAGTATTATCTCGAAAACCAGGAGAAATGCTGGTTTGTTATTCGTGAGATTTTTTATGATTTTTTTGCTGATTCAAAACCAAATGCAGCTCATTATGTTTTGGCTAAAATGGAGGAGGAAAGGTTTTTAAATTCAATAATAACTCAAAATATTGATAATCTTCACCAGGAAGCCGGAAGTAAAACAATACACGAATTTCATGGTAATTCAAAAAAATTGAAATGTTTAAAATGTGAAAGAATTTATGGTATTGAGGATTTTGATTTTAAAAATATACCTCCAAAATGCAAAATTGATGATGAAATTCTTAAACCCGATTTTATTTTTTTTGGTGAAGGAATACCAAAAGAAGCTTATAATAATTCGTTTGCCGATGCAAAAAAAGCAGAGGTTTGTATAATTATTGGATCTACCGGTGAAGTTATGCCGGCTTCATATATTCCACACACAGCCAAACAAAACGGTGCAACAATAATCGAAATAAATCCGGAAGAATCGATGTTTACCAAGCAGTTAACTGACATTCATTTAAAAGGAAAAGCAGGGGAAATTCTATCTCAGCTAGAAAAATTGTTGTTTTGAATAATTCAACAAAAAGGTAGAAGTTTTTGTCTTTGAATTTTATATCCTCACTCATTAATAAAAATCTAACAATCTATTTTTCAATAAAACAGAAGAAAAACTATATTTGCGCAACAAAAGATTTTAAACATGAAATTACTAGAAGGAAAAACAGCAATTATAACCGGTGCCTCGCGGGGAATTGGGAAAGCAATTGCAATAAAATTTGCGCAAGAAGGTTGTAATGTTGCATTTACTGACCTTTTTGAAGACGAAAATATGAAGGCAACGGAAACTGAATTACTGGCACTTGGAGTAAAAGCAAAAGGGTATGCATCGGATGCCAGTAATTTTGAAGATACGGATAGAGTAGTAGGCGAAATTGTAAAGGAATTTGGTCGTATTGACTCGTTGGTAAATAATGCAGGTATTACAAAAGATACCTTATTAATGCGCATGAGCGAGGAGCAGTGGGATGCTGTGATAAATGTAAACTTAAAATCGGTTTTTAATTTTACCAAAGCAGCTCAAAAAACCATGATAAAACAAAGGTCGGGTTCAATTATTAATATGAGTTCGGTTGTTGGTGTTAGCGGAAATGCCGGTCAGGCAAACTACTCTGCTTCGAAAGCTGGAATTATAGGTTTTACAAAGTCTGTTGCACGCGAACTGGGCTCTCGTGGAGTTCGATCTAATGCCATCGCACCCGGATTTATTATTACGGAAATGACCGCAAAAATTCCAGAAGATGCAAGAAAAATATGGGAGGCAGCTATCCCTTTAAAACGTGGTGGAACGCCGGAAGAAGTTGCTGGCGTAGCAACATTTCTTGCATCCGACTTGTCATCGTATGTAAGCGGCCAGGTCATTACCGTTTGTGGAGCAATGAATACTTAGTAAGAATCAAATTTAAGGAATAATAGTAATTTAGCTGTCTGAAATTAAGATGGCTTTTTTTATGAAATACAATGGACTTTTTATCGGATTAACTACTATCGACATACAATATTTTGTTGATGAATTTCCTGAATCAAATAAAAAAATAAAAACTAACGCACCGGAAATACTTGTTGGTGGGCCAGCCACAAATGCAGCAGTTGCTTTTGCGAAACTAAATAACGGAGCATTTCTCGCTTCCGCTTTAGGACAAAATTCTTTCTCAAAATTTTTTGAATTGGATTTTAAGCAAACAAACGTTAGCCATTTCGATATCATAAAGCAGCAAAAACTAAATCCGGTAATTGCTTCGGTAGTTACCTCTAATAATGGGGAACGAAATATATTCACCCATAATCCTGAAAAAATAAAACCGAATATAACTGTGGAAGAACTTTTTAATTGCGTTTCCCCGGACATTATTTTATTGGATGGTTTTTACCCCGAATTCAGTATTGATTGTGCACGGTTAGCCCATAAAAATAGAATACCAGTAGTTTTAGATTGCGGAAGTTGGAAACCACAATACAACAATATATTTGAATTTACTGATGTTGTTATTTGTTCAGATGATTTCCATCCACCAGCTTGTCATAATTCGGATCAGGTTTTACAATATATTCAGAAAAATAAGGTGAATAAGATTGCGATAACAAGGGGAGGAGGGAATATAATTTTCACGGATAAAAAGAGAGGTAATATAGCCGTCGAAACCGTTGAAGTAAAAGATTCACTTGGCGCAGGTGACTTTTTGCATGGCGCATTTTGTTACTATTATTTACAATTGGGTAATTTCGAAGCAGCATTAAAAAATGCATCGGAATTAGCAAGTTATTCTTGTCGGTTTAAAGGAACGAGAAAGTGGTTAAATAATGATTGAAATTGAGCGGAATTCAAAAAAATTATCCTTAAATTGTACTATATTGAGAAGGAAAATTTATTAGAATGTTAAACAAATCAATTGCTTATCGTTTAAGTATTTATATTTCAGTTGCGGTAATTGGTGTGTTCATCGCATTTATTGTTATTTCCTTCTTATTCAATAGTAGTAGCATTACAAGTAGTATTGAAAAAGAAGCAATTGGATTAAACTCCGAAATAAGTTCGGAGGTGAGTAAACAATTGGTAACTACTCAAGAAATTACATTTAATATTTCGAAACAAATAGTATTCTATGCACAACAAAATCAACCAAATTTATTGATTTCTAAGATATTGGAGGAATATAAATTTTTAAATGCAATTCATATTACCATAGATTCTGTTGTTCCATCATTAACTTACCATAATTATTTTGTTTTTAGAAATGAGGATTCGATAAAATTTGAACAGCAAAATGAGAAAATCAACCATTCTTTGAATGTAGAAAAAATAATAGATGAAGCTGCCGAAAACAATGAACCAGGTTGGACCGAGGTTTTTCAATGTCCTCGAAATGGTAATATGGTAGTTTCTTTTTATTCTCCCATTATAATTAATAATGGAGAAGATAGTATTTTTGCAGGAGGTGTTATTTGTGAATTATCGTTGCTGGATATTAATGATGTAATCAGCGCATTGCCAATTGGCGAAAATGGTTTTGCTTTTCTTCTTTCAAAAGATGGCCGATATTTAACCCATCCTAATAAAGAATGGATTTTTACAGAATCGATATTCTCAATTCCAGATGATGTGTATGACAAGAAAAAAACCAATATCAGGGATGTTCTCAATAAAGGATTGTCCGGGTTTTTAATTGCATATCCTGAATTTCGAAATAAGGAAAAATATTGGGGATATTACACCCCATTGAATGAAATTGATTGGACACTTGTTATTGCAATGCCTTATAACAAACTATTTGAACCTTTGTATCTGGCAACCTTAAGAATGCTTTTTTTTGCTGTTCTCGGAATATTAATTATTTACCTTATTATTAGCTACATAACAAACGTATTAGTTGAACCTCTAAATAGTGTTACAACACAATTAAAGAGATTTAGCAACCTTTCGGGAGAAGCTGACATAAATACTTTGAATGAAGTTGAACAAGTTTCAGAGAGTTTAACTTATTTAAAATCGTGGTACAAAAAATTCAAAATTAAAGAGTCGGAAGATAAAAAGAATAATCAACGGCGAGTGGAAGATTTACTGGAAGCATCGGAGATTCAGCGGAGTTTGATTAGAACAGATTTTTCAGAAATTTCAAAAAAGAAAGAAATTAATTTGTTTGCCATTTATAAACCTGCCCGAATTGTTAGTGGCGACTTATTCGATTATTTCTTGTTAGATGATAAACATTTATTATTTACAATGGGCGATGTTTCGGGTAAAGGTATACCAGCAGCCTTTTTTATGAGTGTAGCACAAACCATTATAAAAAGCAATGCAACTCTAACTAAATCTAGTATAATTGTAAAAAAAGCAAACAATGAACTATTTACAAATAATGGACATCAGTTCTTTCTCACTCTTTTTTTAGGAATTTTAAATTTAAAAACCGGCGTGTTAAATTTTTGCAATGCGGCACATACACCAACATATATTTTAAAGTTAAATGGCGAAATTATTGAGTTGTCACAAGCCCATGGATTACCACTCGGACTGTACTATAATAAATCCTATTCCTCCTCAACAATTACCTTAGATAAAGGTGATTCCATTGTGCTTTATACCGATGGAATTACCGATTTGCAAAACGAAAATAAAATACATTTTGGAAACGAAAGGTTTGTTGAAAACTTGCGACATTTGGTTGGTGTCGAACCTGAAAATCTTGTTATCCAAGTCGAAAAAAGCCTTGAAATATTCAAGGGAGCAGCAGAACAAGTTGATGATATTACATTAATGACTATTCAATACAAGGCATAAAAAAAAGCCTGTTTTAAACAGACTTTTTTATTTTCTTACTGGTCGACCTATTTACTTAATTCTTTTTTATTCGTTAAAATTCGCATCAGAAGTTTTTGGTTCTTTTTGTCAAAACCAACCGAAATAGTATCACCTTCAGTTATAGAGGCTTTAATTATTATTTCCGCCATTTCATCTTCCAAATATTTCTGAATAGCTCTTTTAAGAGGTCTGGCTCCGAATTGAGAATCATAACCCTTTTCTGCGATAAAATCTTTGGCTGCCGGCGAAATTTTTAGTTTATATCTTAAAGATTCCACTCGTTTATACAAATCCTCAATTTCAATATCAATAATTTTATGAATGTGTTTCTTCTCTAACTTATTAAACATCACCACATCATCAATTCGATTAAGGAATTCTGGAGCGAATGCTTTTTTGAGGGCTTTCTGCACGATGTAATTTGTGTGCTCGTTGTCGCTTTCCGGTGAATTATTGTTTGAAAATCCAACACCTCTGGCAAAATCTGTCAATTGGCGCGAACCAATATTAGAAGTCATAATAATAATGGTATTTTTAAAATCAATACGTCTCCCCAAACTGTCTGTTAATGTACCTTCATCAAGCAATTGAAGCAATAAATGGAAAACATCAGGATGTGCTTTTTCGATTTCATCCAATAAAATTACCGAATAGGGCTTTCTTCGAACTTTCTCAGTTAGTTGTCCGCCCTCTTCGTAACCAACATAACCGGGAGGCGCACCAACCATTCTCGACACAGAAAATTTCTCCATGTACTCGCTCATGTCAACTCTGATTAACGAATCTAAACTGTCGAATAAGTAAGTGGCAAGAACTTTAGCTAACTGCGTTTTACCCACACCTGTTGGTCCAAGAAAAATAAACGAACCAATTGGTCGGTTCGGATCTTTCAATCCGGCACGATTTCGTTGAATTGCCTTTACTATTTTTAAGATTGCTTCATCCTGACCAATTACTTTTCCTCTTAAATCGGCTCCCATATTCATTAATCGTTTACTCTCTGCTTGAGCAATACGTTGAACCGGTACTCCCGACATCATTGCCACTACTTCGGCAACTTTCTGTTCGTCAACCGTTTCACGATGAATGGCCAACTCTTTCTCCCATATATCTTTTTCTTTTTCAAGAAGCTGTAATAAATTCTTTTCCTTATCTCTATAACTTGCAGCCTGTTCAAAATCCTGACTTTTAACAGCAGTTATTTTCTCCTCTTTTATTTTTTCGATTTGCCCCTCAAGCTTGATAATATTCTCAGGTACATTAATATTTGAAATATGTACTCTTGAGCCCACTTCGTCCAATGCATCAATGGCTTTGTCAGGTAAATAACGGTCGGTAATATACCTGGCTGTTAGTTTTACACAAGCATCAATTGCTTCCGGAGTGTAAATAACATTATGGTGGTCTTCGTACCTTATTTTTATATTATTTAAAATCTCTATGGTTTCCTCAATATTTGTTGGTTCCACCATAATTTTTTGAAAACGACGTTCCAGTGCGCCATCTTTTTCAATGTGTTGTCTATATTCATCCAAGGTAGTAGCACCTATGCATTGAATGTCGCCACGCGCCAAGGCGGGTTTCAACATATTTGCAGCATCTAAAGAACCGGTTGCTCCTCCTGCACCAACAATTGTATGAATTTCGTCGATAAACAATATTACATTATTTACCTTAGAAAGCTCGTTAAGAATTGCTTTCATTCTCTCTTCGAACTGTCCACGATATTTTGTGCCAGCTACAATTGAAGCAATATCTAAACTTACCACTCGTTTATTAAATAGTATTCTCGAAACTGTCTTGTTAACAATCCGAATAGCTAAACCTTCAGCAATTGCAGATTTACCAACACCAGGCTCGCCAATTAAGATTGGATTATTTTTCTTTCTTCTACTTAAAATTTGAGCCAATCTTTCAATTTCCATTTCGCGCCCAACTATGGGGTCCAAACTATTTTCTTCTGCTAAATTGGTTATATCAATACCAAAATTATCCAACACAGGAGTGTCCGATTTAGACGGAGCACCTTTTTTAGATCCAGGTTGTCCAGAAGATCCTTTAGAGAAAGATTCTCCGGGATCGTCATCATCACTTTCAGGAAAATCTGATTTAGATTCTATTTCTTTGTAATTTTGCAGGCGAGATTTTACGATGTAATAATTAACTCCAAACTCTGTAAGTAGTTGAGTAATTGTATTCTCATTATCTTTCAAAATGGCCAACAAAAGATGTCCGCTATTAACAGTTGTACTTTTAAATACGCGGGCTTCAAGGTATATTAATTTCAACGTTTTTTCAGCAGACTTGAGCATAACCAAATCTATTTTTTGGTTTATTTCTTTGTCTGTTCTGATTTTTCTTTCAATTAGCTGCTTAATCTCGATTAAATCGATACCAAGGTTTTCCAGAATGTCTGTAGCAATTCCTTCTCCGTCTCTTAAAATTCCAAGAAACAAGTGTTCCTGTCCAATAAAATCGTTTCCCAACCGAATTGCTTCCTCCCGGCTATATCCTATAATATCTTTTATTCTTGGTGAAAACTGTGAATCCATAATTTAATAAAATATTTTTCTTTTGTATAAACAAATATTATTCCGAAAAGTTGAATTATAAAATTACTTAAAAAACGACTGCCTATTTCAGTATTTTGGCAGAAGTTATCAAAGCAAGAGTTTTTGTGCTGAATTATTGACAGTTAATTTGTTGATATCTTCTTATTACCATGGTGTTAAATCACTGTCAAAAATGGCTTTTTGATAGATGATTTTACTATTTTTGTGGGTCTTTTTATAATAATAAAAATAAGTTTTAAAGGAGATATAAATGATTGAAGGTGAAAAGATTATCAGAATAAATATTGAAGAGCAGATGAAGTCTGCTTATATTGATTATTCCATGTCTGTAATTGTTTCGCGTGCATTACCAGATGTTCGCGATGGTTTAAAGCCGGTTCATCGCCGTGTTTTATTTGGAATGAATGAGTTGGGTATGTTTTCTAATAAGGCATATAAGAAATCGGCAAGAATTGTTGGTGAGGTTTTGGGAAAGTACCATCCACACGGTGATTCATCTGTTTATTACGCAATGGTTCGAATGGCGCAAGAATGGTCGTTAAGATATCCAATGATCGACGGTCAAGGTAACTTTGGTTCCGTTGATGGTGATAGTCCGGCTGCAATGCGTTATACCGAGGCAAGATTGGCGAAAATTGCAGAGATGACATTGGCCGATTTAGATAAAAATACAGTTGATTTTCAACCCAATTTTGATGAGTCGTTAAACGAACCAACCGTTCTGCCAACAAGAATTCCGCAGTTGCTGGTAAATGGCGCATCGGGAATTGCAGTAGGGATGGCCACAAATATGCCTCCCCACAATTTGTCTGACACAATTGATGCAGCAATCGCGTACATCGACAACAACGACATTGACATTCAGGATTTGATAAAAATAATTATAGCACCCGATTTTCCAACCGGGGGAATAATTTATGGATACCAAGGAGTTCAGGATGCTTTTGAAACGGGGAGGGGACGCATTGTTGTACGTGCCAAGGCACACATTGAAAATGAGGGCGGCAGAGAAAAAATAGTTGTAACCGAAATTCCTTATATGGTAAACCGGGCAGATATGATTCAAAAGACTGCCGACCTGGTTAACGATAAAAAAATTGAAGGCATTTCGAATGTAAACGACGAGTCGGATAGAGATGGAATGCGCGTTGTTTACGATATAAAACGCGATGCGATGAGCAACGTTGTTTTAAACAAATTATACAAATACACAGCACTTCAAACTTCTTTCAGTGTAAATAACATTGCTCTGGTTAAGGGTAGGCCTAAAATGCTGAACTTAAAAGATTTAATCCGGTATTTTGTTGAACATAGACACGATGTAATTACCCGACGTACTCAATACGAATTGGAGCAAGCTGAAAAACGGGCTCACATTTTAGAAGGTTTAATTATTGCCAGTGATAATATTGATGAAGTAATTTCAATTATCCGTGCTTCGTCCACACCAGATGAAGCGAGAGAAAAATTAATTGTTCGTTTTGAATTGAGCGAAATTCAGGCTCGTGCAATTGTTGAAATGAGGTTGAGGCAATTAACAGGTCTGGAACAAAATAAACTTCATAAAGAATACGAAGAAATAATGAAGCAAATTGAATACTTCAAAAAGATTCTTTCTGAAGTATCGTTGCGAATGGATATTATTAAAGAAGAGCTGCTTGAAGTTAAAGCCAAATTTGGTGATGAAAGAAGAACCGAAGTAGTTCCAAATGCGGAAGAATTCAATCCTGAAGATTTTTATGCCGATGAAGACATGGTAATTACCATTTCGCATTTGGGATATATTAAAAGAACACCACTTACAGAATTCCGCACACAAGGAAGGGGAGGAGTTGGTTCCAAAGGAAGCACTACTCGTGATGAAGATTTTCTGGAACATATTTTTATTGCATCGATGCATAATACCATACTTCTTTTTACAGAAAAAGGTAAATGTTTCTGGTTGAAGGTGTATCAAATTCCTGAAGGGACTAGAGTTTCAAAAGGAAGAGCAATCCAAAATGTATTAAACATTGAACCAGACGACAAAGTTTTGACCTTTATTAATGTAAAAACACTTACCGATCAGGAATTCATTAATAACAACTATATAATACTTGCAACGAAAAAAGGTATTATTAAAAAAACAACACTTGAAGCTTATTCGCGACCACGCCAAAATGGAGTGAATGCTATTACTATTAAAGATGGTGATAAGTTGTTAGAAGCTCGATTAACAAATGGTACAAGTGAAATAATGTTAGCTGTGCGTTCGGGTAAGGCGATTCGATTTAACGAAAGTATTGTACGGGCTATTGGTCGTACTGCATCAGGTGTTCGTGGAATTAGGCTTGGAAGTGAACAGGATGAGGTTATTGGCATGGTTTGTGTAAATGACGAGAACGAAGACATTTTGGTAATATCTGAAAATGGATATGGAAAACGTTCTAAAATTAATGATTACAGAATAACCAACCGTGGAGGTAAAGGTGTAAAAACCTTGAATATTACTGAAAAAACGGGTAAGTTAATTGCAATGAAAAGTGTTTCGGACGATAACGATCTGATGATTATTACACATAATGGATTAACTATTCGCCTGGCAGTTAACACAATATCGTTGCTGGGAAGAGCTACACAGGGAGTCAGGGTTATTCATCTTAAAGGAGACGACAGAATTGCCTCAGTTGCACGTGTAACCATCGAAGAAATTGAAGAGGTTGATGATGTTGATGATGTTGATATTGAAAACAAAAATGTTGATAACGAAGAAGACAACTTAGAACAAGAATAAATTATTGAATAATATAATTCTTATTTGAATAAAAGTTTAAAACGTCTATTTTTGTAGCTAAATATTTAATTTATAAATTATAAAACAATGAAAAGAACAATTATTTTACTAGCCTTTGTTTTTGCCATTTCTGGAGCTTTTGCCCAAAAAGGAAAAGTAACAAGTGCGCAAAACTTAAAAGACACTGGAAAGTTAGATAAGGCACTGGAAGCTATTAAAGAAGCTGTTGATCCTTCAAATGAAAAAGCAGCAAAATCAATTCCGTGGCCAAAAACATGGGAAGTTAGGGGAGAAATTTATCAAGCGTTATTTGTTGCTAGTGATGAAGCAGTTAAAAAACTGAGCGATGATCCGTTAACTGTTGCCTTAGATTCGTACAAAAAAGCATTGGAACTGGACGAAAAAGATAAGTTCAGTAAAAGTATTAAAATTAAATTGACACTGCTAACCAATGATTTAACGAATCAAGCCGTTCAAGCCTTTCAGGATGAAGATTATAATAAAGCGCTTAAATCTTTCGAACAAATTCTTGAAATACAAGAAATTGATATTGTTAAGGTAGATAATCCTGATGCTGTTGATACGGTTATATTATTTAACTCTGGTTTAGCCGCTTTTAATGCTGAAAACTATGACAAAGCTATTCAGTATTATGGCGAAGCCGCAAAATACGGTTATAACGGAGCTCGTACTTACAGTTTAATCGCGAACTCATATCAATTAAAGAAAGATACCACCGGTGCTTTGCAAACATTAAAAGAAGGCTTTGAAAAATACCCGGAAGATAATGGCGTTTTAACTAGTTTGATTCAAATTTATTTAGATATGAATAAAACAGATGACGCAATGAAATACCTGGATATGGCTATTGCTCAGGATCCAACAAATACAACTTACTATTTTGCTCAAGGTACATTGTACGAAAAATTGGGAGACGAAGAGAATGCCATTAAAACCTATGAAAAGGCAATCGAAATTGACGCAGAATTTTTCAATGCAAATTATAATCTTGGCGCCTTGTATTACAACAAAGGTGTAAAACAGATTGAAGTTGCAAATAGTATTCCTGCCAGTGAGAATAAAAAATATGAAGCTGAATTAAAAAAAGCTGACGTATGGTTCGAAAAGGCTTTGCCATACATGGAAAAATGCAACACATTGCAAGTTGATGATTCCATGGTTTTAGAATCGTTAAAAAACTTGTATTACCGTTTAAAACAAATGGATAAATACAATGCAATACTTGAAAAATTGGGACAATAAGAAATAGCTGGAAAAGGAGGGTAAATACTCTCCTTTTTCTACATATATCTTACTTAACATAATATCAATTATAGGACAAACGTGTTTATTTGATATTTTGGAATTCTATTGATAATACGTCCAGCTTCTGCTGGTTTGCATAAAATCAGTTATCGTGACGGTTTAGTCCGATAACGGCAAAGATTTTATGTAAAAGTTGTTTATGAGTCCTTGGCAAAAGTTTTCCTATAATTCAATATTATGACTGCGCTCATTCTTCGCTTGCCTTCGCTTACTGCTGCTCAGGTAAATAGAACGCACAAAGCCGACGCTTTGATTGTGCTTCTCGGAATAACTGTGCTAAAAATTAATTTCATGCAATTCTCAGCACGTTAAAGAATTCGTAGTTCTCGGAATGGTTTTTCCTATAAATGGACACTAGCCGCACGCCTATTAATACAAAAAAATTCTCCCTGAAAATGTTTTTAGCTTTGGTATTTCAATTCATGTTTTGTGCTATTAAGGCGCAACAGTGCAAAAATTTTCACAACCTGTCTTAGTTAACATAATTGTTTTGCAGATATAAATTGCTGCACACTTGCAAAGTATGGTTTTCCAAAGTTTAAAGATTTATTTGTCGTCATGCCGGACGGTATTTACTTTTCTCCTTAGATTAAAAAAGGAAACATTCGGAATATATTCCGAACAAATCAAGAAGATGAAAATGTACGGTGTACATTTGAACGCTTTCTCGCGCTCTTAGTGTTTTTAACGACTTCCGTATTTACTCACTAAATCAATGATATTTAAGGTGTTCGTGATTGCTCCGCAATTCGGCTACTACAGCCTAAATACCATTTCACCTCTACCCTTGCCCGCCTTTCTGCCGAAATGCAATGTAGGCATGGCATTTTCTTCGTGCCAGCGCGCTCGTACTTGGCATATTTTAGAGTTCGTTATTAAGTACAAAATACATTTTTGCATTCTGGCAGTGCTCTCATGATAAAAAAGTCCTGACGAAAATCGCCAGGACTAAACTCTACTTTACTGTTTCTACAGAACTGAAATCCGTTCCGATTTAGATTGATTGTTAATAGTATACTTCAAATAATAAATACCTACTGTTGAGCCATTGGTATTTAACTGGTAAAGATTTGTATTAGCCGGCACAATGAAGTTCTTCATTTGCTGCCCTACGCTATTATACAATTCCATTCTAACTCCATTTGCATTTCCACCGTTGATTCTAATATTAAGAGTCCCTTTTACAGGATTTGGATAAACTTTTACTGTTGAATTTTCGGAAACAGATGGAACTGTAGTTGCAATTGAATCCGATTTCAGAATTCCACAACCATCTTTAAACAGTGGTAAGGCTTCAAAATCAGGATAAATTAAATTCTTTACTACTGGTGTTTCCGCGCCCAACCAGTCAGTTAGGAAAGTCCCATAAACGTTTCTGAAGTTGAATTGCATCGGAACGCCGTCGTCAACGCCAACATCGGTGCCAATTACCGGAGCATCGCCATGAACAACATTGTTTATACACGAGCCAAAAACAAACATGGCATTTGCCGTACCATGGTCGGTTCCATAGCTGGCACTAGAACGAATACGACGGCCAAATTCAGAATAGGTCATTCCTGCAACACGGTCGCTTACGCCCAATTGCTCCAAATCATCCTGAAATGCATAAATTGAATCAGAAAGATGTTTTAACAATTCAGCATGGTTGCCCTGTGTGGTATCCTCTTTTTCTACCTGACCATCGTGTGTATCGAAACTTCCCAACTGAACAACATAAACCTTGGTTTGTAAACCACCCGATATTAAGCGCGCAACATGTTTTAGTTTTGAAGCAAGTTCAGGGTTGCCAAATTCTTCATATTTAGATGATAGGTTACTCCCAAGGCTTGCGGCTTCGCTAATTGCCTGCCCATAAGCATTGGCTTGTCCGGCAGTTTCATTAACAAACGTCAGCGCCTCGCCATAGCAATCGTTATTAATATCGGAGCCAGCGCCAACTAATACCGAGCCTGGGTTGTCGGGATCATCCAAAGCCAAAGAGTAATTAATATAATTTCCCTGGCAGGTTTCCGACACCATACTTCCCATAGTTAAGGCAAAGGGATGTGGATAATCGGAGTTTGGATAGCCCGTTGGATAATCAGAATAATCCTTATCGAACACGCGCCCCAACCATCCAGTTGTTAGGTATTCTTCCGAATCGGAGGCTGTGTGCCAAATATCAGTCGAACGAAAGTGAGAACGGTTTTGATTGGGATAACCAACGGCATTTAAAATCCCCAAACTCTGATTGTTCCATAACGTTTGCATACCCGTCATGGCCGGGTGGAGGGCATTTTGATTGTCGAGCATTAAAATTTGGTTATCGGGAACAATAATATTTGAACGTACTGCCTTCAAATTGCTATAGTTGGCCAGGCTATAGAGGGTATTTAAACCATCGTTGCCTCCCTGAAGCTGAACCAGCACAAGCACCTTATCGTTATTTGGGTCGTAAATTTCGGCAGGGTTCATTGCCCTTGCTACCATTGGGAATCCGCCAAGGGTTAAAGGAACCGATACGGCTGAACCCAAACGAATAAAATCTCTTCGTGAAAGTATATTTTTCTTCATTTTGTTTTCTTTTACATAATTTGAAATTCAGACATTTGTACCATTGTTGAAAACAGCGTACGTAACTTGGTTTGCACACCTGATTTTTTAGCTTTATTCGTGGGATCTTCCAGGTAATAACCGTATTCTTCTGTCCACTCATCATCCATTAAACCCAACGTTAAAATACTTTTTAGCTGCGCCTTTTGCTCATCGGTAATCGGATAATTAAATAAATGCGCCACGAGTTCAGAAACTAAAATCTCAGGATACTCTGCCCCGACAATACTTTCGGCAATTTCGAGCACAGGTATTACTGCCGAGACAAAGAAAATACCGTCGTCAATCTCGTACTTCTCACCATAAACCATTGAGTT
Organism: uncultured Maribellus sp.; assembly: GCA_964476535.1. Lineage (GTDB taxonomy): Bacteria > Bacteroidota > Bacteroidia > Bacteroidales > Prolixibacteraceae > Draconibacterium. The sequence goes on along the minus strand of CAYZBC010000003.1, from coordinate 21,512 downwards.
AGCCACATTCGTTCGTCTCGGAAGCAAGAGGCTATTAATCCAGGTTTTATAAAACTGAGGTTCCTGGTAATACGCTTTCCAACCTGCCACATTAGGATGGCAAAATATTGATTGGTCCAGTTGAGTCGCCATAACATAGAGCACAACCGCATATTTGTATTCTTCTTCAATTGTTTCGGCTGGAGGAGTCACGCCTAATCCACGCGATGCTGACATTATAAAATCAATGGGACTTTTAATCATGCAGGCTGTGGTTTCAAAAAAATGGTCAGAAGCAAATAAAACCCGTAATGCCGGACCTACTTCGTAATCGTTATCGCGAATAATCTGTGCCAAAGGTTCAATAATGTTTGTTTCAATTTCAGAGGTAATTTCAGAATAAACAAACCAACGGTACAGTTTTCGGGTGATAAATCGCGAGCACTCATCTTGCTGAAAAATCACATCTACCACATCTTTGTATTCGTTTTCTCCGTTATCAGTAATAACGGCATTATTAAAACGGTGCGATAGCTGTTTATCGCCTGTGTCGTGTTTACGACGGTTATATTCTGCATAAAGTCCATCGTGACCAGCTCTTGATTTGGGAATGTACCATCCGGTTAATGCCCTGGCTAATTGCTCCACATCAGTTTCGGTATAATTGGTATAATCGCCGGGGTCCACCATTTCGCCTTTGCCAATGGTAAATAGCTCCAGTAATTCGCGCGAGTAGTTTTCGTTGGGTGCATCCTTGGTATTTATCGTGCCACTCAGATACTTCAACATCCCGGTATCGATGGTAATGTCTTTTGTAAGTTGTTTGAAGTTACCAAATGCATTGGTGCGGAATAATGTCTGATATACGTATTTGCGTTGTGCAAATATCTCGCCGGCAACCACAAAATGGTTGTGCCAGAAAAGGGCCATTTTTTCGCGCAAAGAGATACCGGAATAAAACATTTGCAGGTAAGTCCAGCCAACCAATGATCTTAAACGTGCCTTGAGAGTACGGCTTTGAAGAGAACGGTCGTTTATATCATCGGGATGAATTGGTCGATCAAACCAAGGTTCTCCATAATTTACATAGGGATCGGGATAAGCAACACCTCCTTCATCGGGATGAGAGTTGACGGGCAAATCGGGAAGTGGCTGTTCGGCAAATAACTGGTCGAGGGTTTGGGACAAGCCCATTTCAACTGAGGTATTTACCATTTCACGCGACGGCCCAAAGGTTGTTCTTCGGAGCAAGTGGCGAGCCTGAAGAGTTGTCCAGTCGCCAGAATACATGTCTAAATTTGGCATAAGAAACAGTTTTTAAGGTTTGTAAATTATTCATCGCAATTGCAATGAATATCAATAATATTCTTATTGACAACTATACTCCGCTTGAAAAGGCTTTTACCCTACCAGTTTTTGCAGAAAATCGGGGAGAGAGGTTCAGTAAATATTCCTGAGAGCCTCTCTATATTGTATTGAATTAATTGATTAATTCAAGCTAAATATGTACCCTAATGACACATTAAAATAGGTGATTACGGGCAGGTCTTCACCGTCTTCGAACATGGAATGAGGGAGGTTGATATTATACCCAATTTCTAGGTCGAAATCTTTATAATCAATGGATATGGGCAGCATAATTTCAGCATTTAGCATTCCGAACTTTGAGTTTTCAATGAGATTATATTGCCGATTTGGACCACGGCCAACCAGTTCGTAATAGGCTACCATTTCTGTTCCGAAATACAACGAAACTTCAGGCTCAAATTTAACATAGTCGTACTTGCTGCCCAGTTTAAATAGTTTAATGTCGCCATAAATATCCCAGGAAATATTTCCTGCGGTTTCGTCGCCAGTAAGCAATGATAAGTCGAGGCGTGTGCCAATAAAATCTTTATCAATGGTTGCTCCAACCGAAAATGCGCTATTAAACGAATGGTCTATCGAATCGTTTTTTGAAAAGAAATAGCGGTCAAAAGAAGCGCGGTAACGGTAATCTTTACTTTTCTGTATAAATCGACCTGACCAACCAAGCGACATGCTAGTTGCATAAAGCCTTGGATCAAACTCGGAGTACCATATTCCGCCCAAACCAAGGCTAATACCAAGCGAATGAAAATAGGTAAGCTGAGCTGTGTAGGTTTGTTGGTCTATTCCAATGTCGCGCCCAGCAAAATACGTTTGGTTTTCGAAATTGGTGCGTGCATGCAAAAACTGAAAATTTGTTTTATCGCTTAGCAACGAAATAATTTCTTCGTCTTCAAAAAGAATAACATCCAATATGGAGTCGAGTTTCGCTTCTTTTAATTCTTCGTTTTGTGCTTTTAAGGAGGTTAATCCGGAAAAGAGAAGTATAACAATAGAAAATAAAAGCTTCTTATTCATTAGGCTAAATATGTGGTAATAATAGTAGAACCTGAATTTGGGAGAGTGTTAAAAAGCAACCATCAATAAAATACTGATGGTTGCCAATGTTATTAAAACAAGTTTTGCTTAGTTTCAACCATTTGCTTGATTACCTCTTGCTTTACGCTTTGCCTTGTTTTTCTTGAAGTTATTTCCCGCTTCTTTCCGTGCTTCCACTCTCGCCTTTTGCTCGTCGGTAAGTGTTGCCTGGAATGCTTCGCGTTGAGCCTGAAACGCCTCTCTATTAGTGGCTAACATAGCAAGTTGCTCGTCGGTGTAGCTTGCTTTTAATGCCGTGCGGCGTTCTTTCATTGAAAGTTCTTCATTTTCCATAATTGCTTTTTGCTCGTCAGTAAGCGTTTCTTTAAAAGCATCGCGTAACGCTTTCGTGACTTCTTTGTTTTCCTCAAGCATTTGAACCTGCTCGTCGGTAAGGTTTTCTTTAAACTGGTTGCGCAAATTTTCTTTTGTTGTTCCATCTTGGGCAATTGAAGCATTCGCAGAAACGATTAAGGCAAAAACTGCCAACATAAAAAATCTTGAAATTTGTTTCATAATTTTACTTTTTAAATTAAACAATTTGTTGTTTGTATAAGTTATCCGCATAAAAACGGTTTTACCCTACACTTTGAAATAAAAAATATGTTTTTTTTTGGGAACTCCGCATAGAATCCTGATTGACAAACACTTAATTTTTATGATTATGATAAATATGATGTGCGGAAATATAGCGGACTTTAAATCGATAAACAAAATTAACATTATTCACTGGGTGACTTTGAGTCACCCAATGAATATAAGTAAGGGCCTAGAGTTTCATTTCAAATCATCCAAACTCCTATATTTCAATCTTTTAATCCATTGTGTTTCGATACTGTAAAAGCCATATTCTTCAACCACTTTTCCGTGAAGAAGATAGCAACCCGGACCGGTAAATGGATTTTTTATTTTCCAGCTGGGAAAATGAACCGTGTCTAACCAATGTCCTTCCAAATCAAGCCAGGTACCGAAATACATAACATCGCCTTTGCTGGTTCGGGTAGGTTTTCGGTGAACTAAATAACCAACAATCTCAATGGTTTTACCCAGAAAATTGGGCAATTGCGAAGCTTGCAATTTTGATGGTAATTCCGACTTAAGTATTCCAAATGGCGAACGTGTTGAAAAACCCAAAAGTTCAATTTCATCAAAACAATCTTCCAATTCGTGTTTCCAAAGTTCGGGGAGTTTAAATTTACGTGGTTTGGTTTCGAACAGCGTATTTTCGGGAGTCGTTTTTTTTGAATGCCCCAACAAATAATGCGCATCCCAGAGTAACTCCTTTTTTGTTTTTACGGTAAAACGTAAAGCTCCGGCACGAATAAGAATAATCAACTGTTCCAACGAGATGTTTACCCGAGAAACAAAGTCGTTTAAACTTTTGAATTTCCCATTTCTTTCGCGTTCATTCATCATGTTTTCAGCTACATCGCGAACAATTTCATGCAGAATATAAAAGCCAATATAAATGATACTATTCCGAATTATATTTAGCCACTGACTTCGGTTTACACACGGAACTTCAATTTTTGCTCCGTGCATTTTTGCTTCATGAAAATAGAGCTCCGACGAGTAAAAACCACCGCCATTATTTAATGTAGCAACCATATATTCCTGCGGATAATAAGCTTTTAAATAAAGTGCCTGAAAACTTTCAACTGCATAACTTGCCGAGTGCCCCTTTGAAAAAGCGTAGTTGGCAAAGCTTTCAATTTGCTGCCAAATATCCGAGACCGTTTTTTCAGCATATCCTTTTGTTTTACAATTCGTAAAAAATTTCTCTTTGATATTCCAGAAATCGTTGCGCTCCCTAAATTTCCACGACATTCCTCGCCGCAAAACATCGGCCTCGCTTAACGTAAGCCCGGCAAAATAGTGCGCCACTTTTAATACGTCTTCCTGATAAACCATCACTCCAAATGTTTCCTCCAATATTTCATACAATTCGGGCAATTCTTTTCGAGCTTTCTCCCGCCTTTTTTCATCCTGAAAACGAAGAATGTATTCACGCATCATTCCGCTTTTTGCCACACCCGGACGAATAATAGAACTGGCAGCAACCAGCCGTTTATAATCTTCGGCTTTTAGCTTTGTAAGTAACATTCGCATGGCTGGCGATTCCACATAAAAACAGGCGATTGTCTTTCCGGTTTTTAACAATGCTTTTACACGCGGGTCGTCTTTAAAACGATTAATGTTGTTGATGTCTATTCTTTTATTCCGATTCTCTTTAATAATTTCCAAAGCATCCTTAATTTTCCCCAATCCACGCTGGCTCAAAATATCGAATTTATACAAACCAACATCTTCGGCCACGTGCATATCGAAATGAGTTGTGGGAAATCCTTTGGGCAAAATGTGTGTGGTAGAATAATAATTTATAGGCTTCTCCGATATTAAAATTCCCGAAGAATGAATGCTCAAATGGCTGGGCATCCCCGAGATTAATTTACTATAACGGACTACCCATTGTCCATATTGATCGTTTTCCTGTGGAACCGGATTTTTTTGTAAACGTGTAATTTCATCGGCTGGCAAACCAAATACTTTTCCAATTTCACGAAAAGCAGATTTATGTTCAAATGTGATGTAAGAACCTAATAAAGTTGCTTTATCCCGACCATATTTATTAAAAATATAGTTGGTAATGTCATCGCGGTCAGTCCACGAAAAGTCGATATCGAAATCGGGTGGATTGGTTCGGAATGGATTGATGAACCGCTCGAAATATAGGTCGAGTTCAATGGGATCAACATTTGTAATTTGTAATAAATAGGCAACCATACTATTTGCACCACTCCCCCGCCCCACATACGGAAAACCTTTTCTACGCGCGTATTTCACAATGTCCCAATTGATTAAAAAATAAGAAGTAAACCCCAATTCAGTAATCATTTTATACTCTTTTTCCATACGTTCGACGACTTCTTTACTCGGTTTTCCAAACCGGTATTTTAACCCCAATTTGCACTCTCTTCGCAATAATTTAAAATCTTCTTCTTGCGAATTGGTAAAAAACTGTTTGTTTTTATTGGTTCCGAATTCAAAATCGATGGAACAATCTGCCAGAATTTGCTGTGTATTTTGAATAATTTCGGGGTAATCTTTAAATACTTCTAAAATATCCTGTTTTGAAACAATCATTTCGTCGGGCGAAGTCTGTTCCGAAAGTGGCAAACGGCTCAGGAGCGTATTGTTTTCGATAGCACGCAATAATCGGTGAATGTTATAATCGCGTTTGTTCCTGAATGAAATCGGCTGAAGAATAACCAATTTATTCAGATGAAACCGCCACTCAGAAAAAGATAATTTTAACAGTTCAGAAGGTTTTATGCCAACAAATTCATTCTCTTTTAACGGGCTAAATTTCTTTCGCTTAAACGGATAAATAAAATATACATTCTCAATATTTGGAGCTATTTCATCAAAACTAACTTTGCTTTGAAGTTGTTTTGTTAGAAATTCATTTAAATTCTGAAAACCACTGTTATTTTTTGCTAACGCAATGTATTTTTGATGAATCCCATTTCTAAAGTCGATTCCTAAAACCGGTTTTATATTGTTTTTTTTTGCCAAGCGAACAAAGTCGATACTTGCTGAAGTATTGTTATTGTCGGTTAAAGCAAAGCTCGAAAAACCTTTTGCAAATAGCTCTTCCAACAATTTTTCGGGAGAAATTGCACCGTAACGTAAACTAAACCAGGAATGACAATTGAGTAGCATGAATTAATAATTGATTGCGCGAATAAATTAATGCAGGAATAGCTAGTGAAACTGCAACTTAATACTGCAAACTTCTTAACTTCTCCGGTGTGCAGGAATTATTGGTGGTTGACCATTAAAAAGATTGGTTATACTTCCCACACTTTTAACTCCCATTGTAACGGCGCGAATCACTGCTTTTTGTCCGTATCTATTTCTAATTTTATCCATCGATTGGTAAAGTTTTATCAGTTTCTCCGAATCTTCGAATAGCCGAATTTGGTAACTACCACCAACCAAATGGCTAAAACGTACACCAATTAACCGGATCAAAACCCGGCGTTGGTAAAGTGCATCAAACAATTCGAGAGTAGTATTTATTAAAGTATGATCGAGCGAAGTGTAGTAAATTCTGCGTTGTTTGCTGTAAGTTTGAAAATCGGAATACCTGATTTTAATAGAAACACAAGCCGTTAATTTATTCCCCACACGAAGTTGATACGATAAGTTTTCGGCCATCGCAGTAAGGATACTTTTCATTTTAATAATATCTGTTGAGTCTTTTTCAAAAGTACGTTCCATTGAAATTGATTTTCGCTCGTTCCAGGCAATAACTGGCGAATTATCAATTCCCTGTGCTTTTTTCCACAGCGAAATACCATTTTTGCCCAAAACACTTTCCATTAGTTGAACCGGCATTTCCTGCACCGTTTTTACTTTTTCAATGCCCATACTTCGTAATAACTGGTAGGTTTTTGTACCTACCATCGGAATTTTTTTCACAGAAAGCGGAGCCAGAAAAGATTTTTCAAAACCATCGGGAATATTTATGCAGTTATTGGGTTTAGCCTCGGTTGTACCAACTTTCGAAACCGTTTTGTTTATTGAGAGCCCAAAAGATATGGGAAGCATAGTTTCTTTGATTATTTTTTCGCGAAGTTCTTTTGCCCACTGGTAAGTTCCAAAAAATTTATCCATTCCCGAAACATCAACATAAAACTCGTCGATGGAAGATTTCTCGAAAAGTGGCGATTTATCCTTAATTATATCGGTAACCATTTCCGAAAACTTAGTGTAAACACTGCTATTTCCGCGAATAACAATTGCATCGGGACACAAAAGACGGGCCATTTTCATGGGCATTCCCGAATGAATTCCAAATTGGCGCGATTCGTAACTACACGCCGCAACCACTCCCCTGTCACTGGTTCCTCCAATCAATACCGGAATATTATTTAACCTTCTGTCCATTAATCGTTCACACGAAACAAAGAAGGTGTCTAAATCTAAATGTACAATGTGCCTATTCATAAAACGACTATAATTTCGTCAATATTTTGTTGATAATATAGTCATTTATATTTATATTTGTGGAAGAAGAATAAAAAAATCTGAAGACGGAGGTTGGAGAAATTAATTAGGCAAAAAAATATAATTATGAAATTTGAACTTGATGAATATGATGGTTGTATTCAGAAAGAAAATTAATTAATACTTAGCTGTTTTTACTTCCGTCTTCGAACTAAAATACACACTTATGTACTTTGCTGAAAACCTTAAATTCCTTAGAAAGAGGAGAAATAAATCGCAAGTGAATTTAGCGATTGAATTGGAAATTACCCGCACCACCCTTTCTGGTTACGAAAGAAATGTACAACCACCTTTTAGAATATTGATTAAAATTTCGAACTATTTTAATATTTCGCTCGATGCGTTTATTAAATACAAATTAGATGTGTTATCAGAGTTTCAGCTTTCGCAAATCGAAAAAGGTTTTGATGTTGACATTACCGGTAACAAATTGCGGGTACTCACAATTTCGGTTGATAATGAAGGAAAAGAAAACATTGAAATGGTGCCGGTGAAAGCGCAGGCCGGTTATACAAATAGTTACGGCGACCTCGATTTCATTGCTGCTTTACCAAAATTTAAATTACCTTTTTTACCCGAAAACAAAACATATCGGACCTTTCAGATTAAAGGTGATTCGATGTTGCCAATTCAAGAAGGTTCATGGGTAACGTGTTCCTACCTAGAAGATTGGGAGTACATTAAAAATGGAAAAGCCTGCATTGTAGTTACTAAAGATGAAGGAATTGTTTTTAAACTAGTTTACAATCGGCTAAATGAAAAAAAGTTTTTATTGGTCTCATCAAACCGAGAATATTCTCCCTATGAAATTCCGGTTTCACATATTTTGGAAATCTGGCAATTTGAAACCTACAACAGCTTTAGTTTTGAAGCATAAAAAAGGCCGGTTTAAAAACCGACCTTAAAAATATCTTTAAAAACTCATTAATCGTTATCTATTTTGTCAATCACCCTTATTTTATCTTTAAGAAATTCTATTTTTTGTTTCGAAATTTCCAGTTTCTTTTTTATATCGGCAATTAATGCATCTGCATTTTTCGATTTAGCAAAAAAGCCAATATTATTGTCTAACAAAACATGATCGTTTTCAAGCTGTTTCAACTTATTCATATACTTTTCGCGTTCCATCCGCATTTTGTTCTGACCGCGGTTCGACTCTGAGTAAGAAGACATTTTACTCGTGAATTTCAATAGGTTACGCTTTTCATCGTCAATGTTTAATTCATCGAATAACTTATTAATTGCATCTCTGAATTTAACCTGAACTTCATCTTTCTTTTTAAAGGGAACATGTCCGATTTCACTCCATTGGCGTTGAAAATTATTCAATGCTTTCAGATTCTCATTTACGTCGCCAACCGATTTAAAATTAATTGCTTGCTCAATTAAATCCTCTTTCTTTTTCAGGTTGTCATCCTGTTCAGTATCCATTCCTGAAAAATGCTCTGATTTTTTATCGAAGAAGAAGTCGCAAGCAGCCCTAAAACGTTTCCAAACTATATCGGAATGTTTGCGGGGAATTGGACCAATTTCTTTCCACTTTCTTTGGATATTAATAAAATCCTGCGTAGTTTTTTTCCAATCATCATTGTCTTTCAGCGATTCAGCCTGAACACACAAATCGATTTTCATTTGCATATTATTTTGCTGAATCTCTTTATTCTTATTAAAGAAAATGCGTTTAGCATCGAAAAATTTATCACATGCTGCTCGAAAACGTTCGTATATTTTATTGTTGTCTTTTTTCGGTGCAAAGCCAATTGTTCTCCACAATTTCTGAAGTTCAACCAATTCTTTCGATCTTTCATCCCATTCTCTGTAGTTAGAAATTTCAGAAACACTAACTTCCTCTACCTTTTCGCACAAAGCAATTTTTGCCTCCAGATTCTTTTTCTGCTCGTCTTTTCGTGATTCAAAAAAATCTTGATGTTTTTTATTGATTTTAGACGTTGCTGCCTTAAAACGTTCCCAGATATCTTCTTTCTGTTCTCGTGGTACCGGACCTACTTCGCGCCACTGTTCGTGAAATTTCTGAAGGGTATTGAAAGCCCTGATAATTGAAGGTTCAACCAGCAATTCCTCTGCACCTTCGCAAATATTTATTTTTATTTCTAGATTTTTCCTTAGATCAAGGTCGCGTAATTCTCTGTTAATTTTTATATAGTCGTAGAAATTTTCAACATGAAAATGGTAAGTATCCCACAAATTTTTCATTTTCGATTGTGGTACCAAACCAATTCTGCGCCATTCGTCCTGCAAATCTCTAAAATCGTTAAAAGTCTTATTAATAGATTCTTCGCTATTAATTAATCCTTTAATTCTTTCAATAACCTCATATTTTAACTTCAGGTTATCATCCTTTTCATGCTCCATTTTTTTATTGAAGTCAATCCTAATCTGACGATAACGCCTCAGTAACTCTTTTATATCTTTTTCGTAGGGATCTTCCTGTGCAACAAATTCTTCTACTACTCCACCCTCTTCAATAAATTTATTTTTGGCACTTTCTATATTTTCATTTAGGCTTTTGTAGAAAACCGATTTAATGGCTTCCACTTCGTCTTTTATATCATGATTATCATTCGTCTCTAAAACATCGCGCAAAGCATTTACCAATTCAATTTGGGAATATGCTGAATAATCAATTGTTTCCCTTTTTTTGACGATTGGCTTTTTGTGTTTTGGAGACACAACCTTTTCTGTCTCTGATTGTACCTTTTGTTCCACTGTATTAGGTACCACTTCTTCAGTAGCAGCCACAGTTACAATATCTTTTTTATTCTCCACAACCGAAGGAATAATATCCGTTTCTTCTACTGTTTCAGGAGTTTTCTTTTCAGTCGTATCTTCAACCTTTTCCTTCTCAACAATTTCTTCGGATTCAACAACTTTGTTTTCAGCTGCAACTGTTTTTTCTTTAGTTTCTACAGTAACAGAATCTACTGCATTTACTGTTTCTTCTTCCGTATCAGGGGTAGTCTCTTCAATAATTTCATCCTCAACTTTTGCTTCAATTTCAACCGCTACTTCTTTTTCTTTAACAGGTTCAACTGCCAAAACAGGTTCATTTACTTCAGGCCGAGCTAGTTCTTCAACTTTTTCAATTTCTGCTAAAACATTTTTTTCAGAATTTTCAAGGTTCGATTTCTCCGTACTTTTTAACTCTTCTGAGTTTTTTAGATCATTAGGTTCCATTTCGTGATAAATTTTATACCATTAACAAATGGTGTGCGTAAATTATAGAACCACGAAAATAGGTATAACAACCCTAATACTCAAAGTTTTTAAAGTAAAATATATCGGAATTTGAATAATTCAAAAAAACAGAATAACAGATATAACAGTTTCTGCCCATTTATTAATTATTAAAATAGTAGTTGTTTTAATGATTCATCCACGATTTTAAAGTATTTAAGGAAGGCTGCTTTCCATAAAAATAATCATCTAATTTTAATGCCAGCCAGCGCGTTACGGAATTTTGTTTGATCATCAATCGAACAATATTATGGATAAAATTATTGGGGTGAGAATAGGGACAAACTGATATACAACGACCGCAATCGGTTCCAACTTTGCACCAATATGTAAAACATTTTTCATGATTAATTCTCCATGGATACCGAACTCCATCTTTTTCTCCTGAATCAGATGAAATAGCCTTTGAAGGACAATTGACAGTACATTTTTTACAAATTTCGCAAAATTGAATAAGGGTTGAATCGATTGGTTTGCGATTAATCTCCAGCTCCAAATCGGTTGTAATCACACCTATTCTAACGCGTGCGCCCAATTTAGGTGTCATTAATAATCCCATGCGGCCGATTGTACCCAGTCCTGCATCTTGCGCTACAACCGGACAAATTAAACGATAATTGGCATCGATGTGTGCACGAGCATCAAATCCAAGATTGCGAATAAACTGCGCAACTTGAATCGCAATTGTTCCGGCATTTAAATACTGTTGTGCCGACTCCATAATTATTGGTCCTTTGGGGGCATAACTCAACGATTCGTGATTCATTTCAACCGTAAAGGCAATAGCATATTTATGATTTAGAACCACTTCTTTCCCGTAGTTCTCTCCCCTACCAACGTGAGAATAAATGTGGTGAGGCTCTATTTTAGTAAAACCAACATCAATTGCTCCCAGTTTTATCGTCCATTTTTTCAGAAATTCTGAAATCTGTTTTGATTCAATATTATGAACCACTTTTTCTGATGCTTTATTATCAACAAGAGGTTGTAATAAATCAACTGCGGAGAAAGTGGCTTGTGCAGCATTAAATAATAGCGGATTGTATAAAATTGAATCAGGACTTAATAAACCTGGTTCCATTCTAAACAAATCGTCTTTGGGTTTATTTTCGGGTCTTGTATGGTAATAATTATCAAACTTAGTTGTGCCTTTTTTCAACTCCATTCTGGAAAACATAATGTCTCTTTCGTCGTATTTTTCAGGTATTTTAAATGCGATTTTTTTATTGCCAAATGGAATTATTACGATCATCAATCCGAATGAGAATAAAACGAGAATTACAATCTGCACCCAATTTGGAATTATGCCCATTCCATTTACAATTAGGATTAAACCCAATAAAATGATAATTGGAATTGTTCTCGTTACAGCATTTTTTTCTTTTTCGATAAAGGAATAACTAAGAAAAATGATAAAAAATAAAATGCCTAAAAAAAGAATGAATTGAGTTAGGATATTAAGTGGCTCTATCATGAATAACTGGTTGCTTAATGAAAACAAAGTTAAAAATTTTATTCAGTTGATTTATGTGCTAAAATATCGAGTGATTTGCCCTTTAAAATGCGTGCATTTTTTGCAATAATGTCAAACAACATATCCAACCTATTAAATTTCAACACATAACATGACATTCTTTGTTTTAATAAAGATGAATATTGCTTAACTTTCAAACTATTCTAAAACAAAAAAAAGGAAAACAACCATATTAAAACTAAAAACCGAAAATGAAGATCTTTTTTTTAAGCAATCAGAATTCTTGTCGCAGCCAAATGGCAGAATCCATACTTCGCAGTTTTGATAAAACGCTTGAGATTTATTCAGCTGGAATAGAACCTGTTGGCCATATTAGTCCTGTTGCAATTGAAGTTTTGGCTGAAATTGGAATTGAATTAAACCCTTCTGAACCTCAACACTATTCAAAATTTGAAAATTTAGAATTCGAGTATTTAATTACAGTTGGCGATGATACCGTTGGAAGGCTTAATGTTCCATCTTTAAAATATAAACATAAGATGCATTTAAGATTTCACAATCCATATAAAAGCTTTAAAGACAGGGCTGAATTAAAGGGAAAATGTAGAGAAATAAGGGACGAAATTTTTGCTGAGCTGGATTATTTCTATCACAAAATATTAAATAAGGAAAAGCATTTCATCAACTGACGAAATACTTTTCACTATTCTTATTTCGAAACAATTTCTTCAATTTCATCGGGATTAATTGGTATGCGTTTCCCAATTATTTCACTACCTGTTTCAGTTACTAAAACATCATCTTCCAAACGAATTCCACCAAAATCGTGATACTCATTAACTTTGTCGAAGTTTATAAAATCGGCATTAATTTTCTCACTTTGCCATTTATCAATTAAAGCCGGAATAAAATAAATACCAGGTTCATTGGTGATTACGAAGCCCGATTCCAGTTTTCGTCCAAGTCGTAAATAGGCAGTTCCAAACTGATCAACCGGACGAGTTTCATTGTCGTAACCCACATAAATTTGGCCTAAATCTTCCATGTCGTGTACATCCAATCCCATCATGTGTCCGAGTCCGTGTGGAAAGAACATGGCGTGTGCACCGTTTTTAACCGCTTCCTTTACATCGCCCTTCATCAAGCCTAATTCTTTTAAACCCGATGCAATTACTTCGGCAACAGCCAAATGCACCGACAAATAAGTAACTCCGGGTTTTGTTAATACAGTTCCGTGGTTATTTGCAGCCAAAACAATTTCATAGATTTCGCGCTGTTTTTGAGTAAACTTACCACCTACCGGAACCGTTCTCGTAAAATCGGATGCATAATGTAATAACGATTCGGCACCTGCATCTGTAAGCATCAAATTACCTTCCTTTAAAGTTTTTGAATGGTCGTGGTTGTGTAATGTTTCGCCGTGTTGCGATAGAATAGTTGGGAAAGAAGTCATTCCCCCACCGGCCAATGCAATTCCTTCAATTGTTCCGGCTATCTTTTGTTCCCAGGTTCCCGGTTGCGCCATTCTCATCGCAGTTACGTGCATGTCGTAACCCGTTGCACAAGCTTTTTTTATTTCGAGCAATTCAGCTGGTTCTTTTATTGAACGGATACTAATTACAGCTTTAATTAAATCCAAAGAAACATATTCCTGGATTCGCAAAGATGAAACTCCCAAAAGTTTTTCGAGTAACATTTTGTTGTCGCCCCTATATGGAGGTAAAATATGAATCCTTCTCCCTTTTTTTATTGTTTCCAAAATAAAATCGAAGAGTTTTGCAAACGGCGCTGTATTTAAAATTCCAGTTTTGGTCGCATTTTCTTTTAATGGTACTTGTGGCCCCATCCAGATAATATCTTCAATATCTACATCGTTACCAAAAATATAATCTTCGCCACTGTCGAAATCTATCACTCCTGCTAAACTCGGAAAATCAAGTCCAAAGAAATAGAGAAACGAACTATCTTGCCGGAAATGAAAAGTATTATCTCTGTAATTCATTGGTGAATCCAAATTTCCCAGAATTAAACCAACTCCCTTCAAACCTTTATTGAGTAAGGCTTTTCTTCGATTTACATACGTACTTTTTTCAAACATATTTTTAAATTTATTTTTAACGATAAACTTTTCTGCTAATATATTATTTATCTTTTTCTTTATTTAGAATGAATACAAAATAATACATTTTAAAATTAATTTGAAATGATAATATTCCTGTTAAATCCTTTTATATTTTTTTAACTTCATTTTTATTCAGCTGTAAATCATAATTTTAGCAGAAATTATTGCATCTATACTCAACTTCTTTCTGAAAAAAATAAGTTTTATGAATTAAAACAAATGGTATAAAACATAACTAAATAAATTGAATTGTCGTAAATTCTAAAAAAAAGCAAATATCATGGGCAATTCATTATTAACTTATTTGAACAAACGCACTGAAGAGGATTACTCGAAAAAAATGGTCAAAACGAAAGTAGCCGGGCCGGTAATTACAATTTCAAGAGAAGTAGGCTGTAATGGCTCAATATTGGCAACTCTAATTACAGAACGATTAAATAAACGTAAAACGATTTCAGACTGGAAAGTGCTTAGTAAAGAAGTTTTTCACCAAAGTGCCAAAGAATTAAACATGGAACCAGAACATGTAAGGAAAATATTTAAAAAATCGGACAAGTACGCTTTTGACGAAATTTTGAAAGCTTTTAGTGACAAGAATTTCAAAAGCGAACGCAAAATTGTAAAAACTGTTGCTGATATCATTCTTAGTTTCGCCGTGGATGGATTTTGTATTATCGTGGGTCGTGCCGGACACATCATCGCCAAAGACATTAAAAATGCGTTGCACATTCGGTTGGTAGCTCCACTTAACTACCGAATTAACACAATTATGAATAATAACCAATTGAACCGAAATGATGCGATTGCTTTTATTAAACAAGTTGAAAAGGAAAGAATAATATTCAGAAAAACAATTCGCGAGGATAATTTGCAGGAAGTACTTTTCGATTTAACACTTAACCGGGCATCTTTTGCAGATGATGAAGTTGTGGATATTATTGAATTGGCGATGGATAAAAAAGGTATTTTGAAAGATCCAGAACCTAAAATTCAATACTATTAAAATAAAGTTGTTGGAGGAGAGAGATTACCTGTTAATTTAAAACCGGTCCAGTCTATTTCATTAATTAGTCGCTCAAAACAGTTCACCTCTCCATACAAAAAATCAGTTTCTTTTCCCTCCTTTTTGTAACACATCATTGGGTGTTGAGAAACAATTTTATTTTTAAGACTCATGTTACTTGTTGCTTCCAACGCATGATTTCCCCATAAAAACCATGTAAATAATTCATTTTTCGAATTGATGTATTCCAATAATTTTGAACTAAAATCTTCCCACAATTTTTTATGACTACCAGAAATTCCCGGTTCGCAGGTAAAGGATGTATTCAAGAGCAAAACGCCCTGACTTTCCCAGTGTTTAAATAATTTATCGGGAGCCAAAACTGGAAATTCATTGTCGAATTTTTCTTTTAGCAGATTGTAATTAATCGTATTTCCTGAGTATGCTTTGTAAAGTGTCCTCAGAATATTTTTTAATGAGATATTCCGAAACGGTTCGTTCCACGACTTTAAAGTGCCTACTTCAAATGCCCGACCCGTGGCTATTCCAGCTTGTGGATATGGATCTTGCCCAAGAATAATTATTTTGGTTGATTGCAGAGGCAACTCAAAAAAACGAAGCACTTTTTCGGCTGAAGGAGTAAATTCCTTTTTAGTTATTTCGAATTCAATTTGAGTAATCAAATCCAATATTCCCTTCGAAAGAAATGGCTTCCAATCGGGGTGAATATTTAATGGATTTAAAAACAATGAATTCATAATATCCTGATGTCACTATTTTCACGGGGTGACTTTGTCTCCCCGTGAAAAATAAATACAATTATCCTGTGATTTTTGCAGGCAAACCTTTTACGTTCACAGGTTTTTCTGCATCGGCTTTAATTTCAAACATGTCGTTTGGTGTTAAACCACACTCATCGATCATTTTCAAACAATATTCTAACTGGCCCAATTCGCGTCCGGTGTTATTTGTACCGAAAGCAAATTTTACACCAGCTTCTTTTGCCATTTTTATCATTGTAGAATTTGGCGTTTTGTAACGCGCATTAATCTCCAAAGCAATGTTATTATCAGCTAAAACTTTAACCACTCTTTCCATTCTCTCTTTGGTCCAGAGTTGTTCGTATTCGCCCCTTATTTCGGCAGGTAAAACTGTTGGATTCACATAAATATCAACAGGTTCCTGAGAAAATATTGCTTCAATTTTTTCCACTAAGTCATCCATAAATTGCTGTTTGTCGTCAACCCAAACTTCTTCGGGCATCCAAATTCGATTACGGCGACCTTTTGAATCGGTAAAAGTCATTGCATCTGTAAATACATAATCGAATTTTGCAATTGCTTCAGGCGAAAAAAGAGTAATCCACTCCCTACCCTCAGCTTGCATTCCTTTAAATGTTGGGCTACCCGCAACGGTATCCATGTATGCAAATAACGACTCATCGTTAGTAACCGGAAAATGCAACCCGCAATTAGGTGCAACACCATAATTTATTCCTGTTTTCTGCGAGTTCTCCACCACTTCCTCAATGGTAAGCCCACCTTTTAAGTGAACATGAAAATCAATCACAGGATAACCAGGTTGCATTAATTTGGTAATAGCAGTATCCCATTCTTTATCGTCAACCGATTTTTTTTCTCCGGCAGGCAATGCTTTTACTTTTATGTTCTTATAAAAAGTTGTGCTTTTGGGATCGTGAGCTTGTAATGCAAAAGTTCCGGAACCTAATTTTAATGT
Source organism: uncultured Maribellus sp. (assembly GCA_964476535.1). Lineage (GTDB taxonomy): Bacteria > Bacteroidota > Bacteroidia > Bacteroidales > Prolixibacteraceae > Draconibacterium. Next base: position 4,424 of record CAYZBC010000003.1, on the reverse strand, counting down.
TTCGCCACCTTCCCAACGCCACGCATTTTCCGGTTCGGTGTATTCGTTTACTTTTACGTCGTTTACAAATATCTCGATAAAATTTTCAACCACTTTTATTCGCATTGTAAACCACTCGTTATCCTTCGCCAGTGGATAATACACGTTTCTAATGCTGTAAATACTTGCTGTTTTTTTGCGTTCAGGATGAGTTACTGAACCACGATAGGAATTATTAACCTGAATCTCGTAACCTGCAGCCGGCCAACCTTCTTTCTGGTATTTAGTATGAATAAAAATCCCGGAATTCGCATGTTCCAAGGTTTTTATTTCCGCTTCGAATTCAAAATTTTTAAAATCACCTTCATAAAAAAGATGAGAACGGGATCCTGCACATTTAATAGTACCCTCTTCAACAGTAATACTTTCGGGATTTTCGCCTGCCTTTTTCCAGCCGTCTAAAGTTTCTCCGTTGAAAATAATTTGCCAGTCACCAGTTTTAGTCTCCGGCTGACACGAGCTTAAAAACAATATTACAGCGATTAGAAAATAAAAAGAAGTCGTTTTCATGATTTATTGATTTAGTATTTTTTTTTTGCGAACCAAAACTAATGAATTTATTAGACTAAATTGCCATAAAGTTTATTGATCGCTTTGCAATTTATCCTGCGGGTTGTTTGCTTTAAAACTAAAAATGGCAATCACAAATACAATTAAAGCTAATCCGAAAAAAGCAAAACTATAACTTCCTAGTTGAGTGGATGAGAAACTAAACAGAATGGGACCCAGTGCACTGGCAAAAACAATGAGAGCCATAATAAACCCGGTAATTCTACCAAGATTTTCACGGCCATAAAAACGTGGCCAGGTCACTGCCATCAAAATATTGTACAATCCACTAACAATTCCGTTCCCAATAATAAATCCATAATAAAATATTCCATCGTTTAAATTCCCAAGAGAGAAAAGTGCAATCACCTGCCCAACTAAGAGTAATGTGAGCAGATATTTCAAACGAATTCTATCGCTTATATAACCGCCAACCAATGAAATAACAACCGAAATTGCTGAAATAGGAATAAATATAGCCAGTGCTTTGTCGCGACTTAATCCTACATTTTCGAAAATGGAAACCAGATGAAATGTAAAACCAGTGATATAAAGTGAGTAAAAAGCAAGAGGGATTGCAAACAACCAAAAGCTTAAAGTTTTTCGTGCTTCAACCAAAGTAAATTGTTTAAATGCTTTTATGGTAACATCACCCTCTTTGTTTCCATGTATTTCACCATCGGGAATCATTCCCAAATCTTCGGGATTATCGCGGAAAAACAGAAAAACAAACAGAGTAAAAAATATTCCGATGAATACCGCCATTAAAAGCCAGGCACTTCTCCATGATGTTCCTTGAATCAACATGTCGAAAGTTAATGGAGCCATGGAGAAACCAACAGCAACAAAAACCGAGGATATCCCGTTTACCAAGCCACGCCTCGCGACAAACCATTTCATTAGCATATTTCGCGAAATCATGGTTAACACTCCCTGCCCCGAGAAACGCAATCCGAAAAACAAAAGCATAAGGACAGCCATTGCAAAACCAACATAAAAACCCGAGTTTTTATCGGCAATAAAAAGGTGAATTATCCGATCAGACTGGCTTAATAAAACAAGTACCAACGAAAGGCTTATCGCAACGGCCATTCCAACCCAGCGGGCCCCGTATTTATCATACATTTTTCCGGCGTAGGTCAAAATAAGTGAACTGGCTATGGTTCCAATCATATAAGCAATACTCAACTGATTTCGGTTGATTTGAATATTCTCAAGCAGATAATCGGTAAAAGTTGAAACACCCATGGTTTGTCCGGGTGCACTTACCAACACCCCAACGGTAGTAGCAAACAGAATTACCCACCCATAGAAAAAAGGAATTTTATTGGGTTGAAAAGGAAAATTATTGAGCTTCTGTTTGAATTTCATTGTGCAAAAATATAGGAACTATTAGGGTTAAATAAAAATTGGACACGTTAATTGGAAATGGTAAGAATTGGTTAATGTATTTTTGTGAATTCATAAATTAGTCTTTGCAGGCTTTCCGCACGGATTATAAATTCGTACCAACGGGGACTCGAGTGGATAATCTTTAATTGATTAAACCTCTAATCAACAGAATCAACAATTGATAAAGTTACATCGTAAATATAATCGCCTATTTTCTCCGATTCAGAAAAAATATCTTTATATAGAGTTCCTATTTTATACGAGTATTTTTCATTTTCAATATCACTCACGTGCTTCTTCCGAAGTTTATTCCTGAACTCATTAATTTTCTTTTCAATAATTTCAGTACTTTTTTTATCCACCTCGTAATTGTGCTTATTAAGGTTTTCAATCATTACATCTAAAGCCTTTTCAACCAGCGAAAACATTTCCTGAATCTTTTCTTTCATTTCCTCAGTCAATTTTTCTTTATTATTACGAACACGTGACATTGCCCGGGCAATATTTAAACAAGAATCTCCAATACTTTCAATTTCATCTATCACTCGAAGCATTGAACTAATTCCTTTTGAAGATTGCTTGCTCAATTCACCTTCGGCAACTTTGGTGAGGTATCTGGCAATTGACACTTCCATTTCATCGCTCTTATCTTCGCCAGTCTCAACTTTTTCAAACTGTTTAACAAATTTACGCTCGCTAGTTTCATTGAGCATATTTTTTAATCGTTTAAAAAGCTTTTTGGTTTGTTGAGCATATACAATAATTTCTTTTCGAGCCTGAAGTATTGATAATTCGCTGGTACTAAGCATCCCAAACTTAATGTATTTCAACCTAAACTCTTGTTCGTCTTCTCCTTCGGGAACCACCTTTTGAACCAAATAAACCAAATATTTTATAAACCATATTTGAAGCAGAAAATTAATTACATTAAAAAATGTATGAAATAATGATAAAGCGATAGGAACTGAACTTGTATCGATAAAGGCCGATTTCCCGGTCATTGATTGAGTTATGGTATCAACTCCTTTTAAAAAAAATGGGAATATCGAAAGCACCCAAATTACTCCAACAATATTGAATAACATGTGAAGTCGTGCGGCCTGTTTTGCAGTGGAATTGGCTACAATGGCTGCAAGATTGGCGGTAATGGTTGTTCCAATATTTTCGCCCAAAACCATGGCAGCTGCACTTTCAAAACTAATCCATCCGTAGTTACACATAACCAAAGTTAACGCCATAGTAGCGCTCGATGACTGTATTACTACAGTTAATACAGTTCCTATTAACAGGAAAACTAAAGTTGAACCAAAGCCCATTCCAGTAAAATTTTTCAGGAACTCGAGTATTTCAGGGTTCTCTCCAATATTTGGAACACTTGATTTTAAACTTTCCAAACCTATAAACAGCAAAGCAAAACCAACCAATACCTCTCCCCACGACTGATTGCGGGTTTTTTTCGAGAAAATAAGCGGAAACCCAATACCAATAATTGGATAAGCCAAAATGCTCATTTTAACTTTAAATCCAAGAATTGCAATGATCCAGGCAGTAACTGTTGTTCCAATATTTGCCCCCATTATTACACCTGCCGATTCGGTAAGGGTGAGTAATCCGGCATTTACAAAACTCACAATCATTACAGTAGTAGCGCTGGACGATTGAATAATTGCTGTAATTGACACCCCTGTAATAACACCCATAAATCGGTTGGATGTCATGGCAGCCAAAAAGTTCCTCAGCCTACCACCTGCTACTTTTTGTAAAGCTTCACTCATCAATTTCATTCCGAATAAAAACAATGCCAGTGCACCTATTAAAGTCAGAAAATCAAGCAAAGTATAATTCATGGAGCGGATATTTTACGTGGCGAAAATAACCATATTTATAAATATAGAAAGAGAATATATTGCTTTCTTTTTAACGAATCAGAAAAGGATTCGTAACAATTAAAAAATCAGTAGTTTAACAGGGTAAATAAATTCGCTTTTTTTTTCGGGCAAGGATTAAAAAAAAAACCTCACTGATTCAAATTTGCAATCCGGACCTTCATTTTTATTTTTAATGAATTGAAATTTGTGTTTGCAAGTTCTCCCGACACCGATTGCAAATCTGTATCTGCCGGTATTCGGTGTTTATATTCTTTTAAAAATAATAGTTAAATTTAATTAAACGAAATGCCACCTGATAGTTTTCAAGTAGCATTTTTCTCTTTTATTGAATAGCTGTAAATGGGATATCTACCCCATTTTGCTATTTTCTTTCAATATGAACTTCCGTACCATGTTCGTGCCCATGCTCACTCGCATGTTCTATAATTTCTTTGTACTGTTCTGGGGTAATTTTATCCGCTTTGTAGCCTTTCTTTTCAATGGCTTTGGTAAATCCATCTTCGGTATTTTTACCCTCTTTGTATTCAACTAAAATGGTATTGGATGCGTGATCAA
>CAYZBC010000002.1:0-56976 GCA_964476535.1 uncultured Maribellus sp. | reverse complement strand
GAGTAACCGTTAATGAAACGCCAACACCTTCGCGTTCAAATTTATCGGCACACATGGCTGCTTCGGCCACTCCTCCAATGGTTGTATCAGCGATTACACACTCCACTTTCTCGCCACTGGCGAAACGTAAATTTTCTTCAATAAGTTTAGCCGCGGCTTTTGCCATGTTCATGGTTTGTACTTCGAGCGACTCGCGTACACCCATTTCACGCCCGTCGATCACCGGGCGGATACCAACTTTAGGAAGTCTTCCTATTAATCTGTTTGCCATATTTTATTATTTTAGTATTGAGATTTTAGTATTTTGTAGTAAGTAATTTGAGTTCTAAAATTTTAAAAAATAGAATGAAGAATTTCAACAATAAAAAATGTTACTACTGAATCTTTTCAAACTGCTCTGTGCTCATAATTATGTTTCAACCTGGACACTGTCCTGTACTGTGCTGCAATATAAAAATAATTTTATTGAGATAAAATATGTTTTAAAGCCTGTTTTCATGAAAGCACTGTAAAATCCCATTTTAGTCAGAATATTCACAATCGTTTTTGATAATATTTAACAATTAAAGGAATAGTTTCAATAGGGTTTCTATTTATTTTTGATTTGTACTTTAATAGTTTAAATCCATTAATAGAACAATTACAATCCTTTAATATTCGTATTTATTTTTTCAATTGTGTTGTTTTTTAAATGAATGTTTATCTTCGCTATAAATAAAAAGCAGTTTTAATAAATTTTGAAAATATGAAAAAGTATCTAGTTATAATTTTAGCAGTTGTACTGTTTGCTTGCACCCAGCAAACCGGGTTCAAAATTGATGTTAATTTGGAAGGAGCTGAAGGCCAGATATTACTGGAGCAGCGCATCGCTGGGGAATGGACACCAGTTGACACAGCAGATATTGTTGACGGTGTTGCAGTTTTAGAAGGCGAAGTAGATGTTCCGGGAGACTATTACTTATCGGTTGTTGGTCAACGTGCAAAAACCATTGTTTTTGTTGAAAACGCAAAAATGACCATTTCAGGAAAAGCTGATTCTTTAAATATGGTAAAAATTTCAGGCTCTGTAACTCATGATGAATATGAGTCTGTAAATTCTAAAATACTGGAAGTTAGCAAAAAATACATGGCTTTGTATCAGGAATCGCGTGCTGCAAATGCTGCCGGAGATACAACAAAAGGCAGAGAGTTGATGGAGCAAGTGAATATATTGTATGAAAGTACTGGTGTAATGCAGGAAGATTTTGTGAAAGAAAATCCGGCTTCGTATGTTACTCCTTATTTTATTTCAGGAATCCAGTATGGGAAAGAAGTTGAAGAGCTGGATGCCATGGTAAATGCAATCGATCCTAAACTGCAAACGGTTCAATCCATTGTTGATTTAAAAGCAAGAATTACAAAATTAAAAACGGTTGCCGTTGGTCAGATTGCTCCCGATTTCACACAAAACGATGCGAATGGAAATCCAGTAAAATTCTCTGATATCTATTCGAAAAATGAGTTGACATTGTTAGATTTTTGGGCAGCCTGGTGTGGTCCATGTCGTGGTGAAAACCCAAATGTTGTTACGGTTTATAATGATTACAAAGACAAAGGATTTAGTGTTTTTGGTGTTTCGCTCGACCGGGACAAAGATGCCTGGTTAAAAGCAATTGAAGATGATAATTTAACATGGGATCATGTATCCGATTTGGCATATTGGCAAAATGCAGCAGCACAATTGTATGCAGTAAACTCTATTCCATCTAGTTTATTGGTTGACAAAACCGGTAAAATAATTGCAAAAAATAAACGCGAAGTAGAACTGCGTGAAACCGTTGCAGAATTCTTAGATAAATAATTTTTAAAAATATCTTTACATAAAGCCTTTTCACCATCCATCGGAAAGGCTTTTTTTGTTGGTTCTAATTGTTACTTTTGCCCGCTTACTTATGCAAAATCATTTTGGAGAAATAGCCGGTATTTTAACCGCCGTGTTCTGGACAATTACCAGTTTGGCTTTTGAGTCGGCAGGAAAAAAAGTAGGTTCACTATCTGTGAATTTAATTCGACTGGTAATGGCTTTCTTCTTTATTGGAATCTATAGCTGGATTGCGCGTGGTTTTTTCTTTCCAACCGATGCTACTTTGTATCAGTGGAAATGGCTGGCACTTTCCGGATTGGTTGGTTTTGTAATTGGAGACTTGCTTTTGTTTCAGGCTTTTGTGGTTGTAGGAGCTCGAATTTCAATGTTAATGATGGCGCTTGCACCTCCGTTTGCAGCGTTAATTGGCTGGTTACTTTTGGGTGAAGTATTAGCTCCGATGAGTTGGCTGGGAATGGCAATTACAATGTGCGGAATTGTGATCGTAATATTAAAGCGCGAGAAAACGGAAGAAAATGGCCGGATAGTAAAAAAGATAAAATCGAGTTATTCGATAACCGGAATATTACTTGCTTTAGGTGGTGCAATGGGGCAGGCTGCCGGATTAGTTATAAGTAAAAAAGGAATGGGTGAGTACGATGCATTTTCAGCTTCCCAAATACGTGTATTAGCTGGAGTTATTGGTTTTACAATTCTTTTCTTTTTTATGAAAAGGTGGTCGAAAGTGTGGACGGCACTTCAACATACTTCAGCCATGAAAAGAATAACTTTGGGGGCTTTTTTCGGTCCATTTTTAGGCGTTTCTTTTTCATTACTGGCAGTGCAACATACTCAGGCCGGAATTGCCGCAACGCTGATGGCAATCTCACCGGTTCTGATTATTGCGCCAGCTATTATTATATTCAAAGAGACAGTAAACTGGAAAGAAATTTTAGGCGCGGTTGTTACGGTTATAGGAGTTATGTTTTTTTTCCTTTAAGAAATGAAATTCTTTTCAGTTGCTATCAACCAAAGTACATGATAGAATTCAACAAAACACACTTGTTATACTTGCCTTATTAGATGCAATTTACAAATCTGAAAATTTGCCAAATTTTGTAAACCAGAATATTTCATTTGCACATTAAATCCTGATAGCTGTTTGTTGGGCTTTTTTTGCCAAAATTAGTATGCGGTTGTAAGCGAAATAAACGCAATTGCGTTTGGCAATACGTAAACGGCAAAATGTCCAGAGCCGCCGTATTCAAATGAGCAGACATCTGGACAAATTAAAGATAAACTATTCGTTTTCTGAATTTAATTCTTCAATTGAATGATCTAAATCGGCAATGATTCCAGAGAATCTTTTATTGAAAATATATTTACCAACCCAAGGTAAGGAGATAATGTAAGCTATTGAGAATATTAAGACATATCCTTGCAGACTGGCAATATTAAAATTTGAAAAATCCGTTTTATCATTTATCAAAAAATTAGCAAATATTGTTAAGATTGATATTGAAATAAAAATGATAAATGATTCTTTTTTAGACACCGTTTTAAACCTGTTTTTAACCATTTTTAATGATTCTAAGATTGATGATGTATTGTAGGATAAGCCTAGCAATTTTATTTTTGAATTTATGGTTACCGCTTTAAAAGCGTAGAAACTAAATACTAAGATTAAAAATACATATCCTTGAACAGGTAAACTCTGGTTTTTTTGACTTAGAAAAAGAGTAGCAAATATTGTAATAGCGACTATAAAAAGACAAGTTCCAATATTTAACAGATAATCGGATTTGAGTTTTTTTGTTAACCGCTCAATGGTCTTGCTGCTTTTTAATTTAATAATACGTTCAATGTTTTCTTTCGCAATACTTTTATCAATAAGTTTTTCATTTGATAATGTTTGCCATATTTTTTTTAATTCATTTGTTTCCATTGGTAAAAGATTTTAAAATTAATGACTTGATTCTATTTATTTTGACACCAGTGTTCGTTTCAGACAACCCAAGGATTTCAGCAATTTCTTTGTAACTAAATTCATCCAGATAGAGCGTTATGATGGCTTTATCAATTTCGGATAACTTATTAATAGATTGATATAGTTTCTCTTGATTTTCTCTTGATTCATTGTTTTCATCCGAAATTTTTACATTATCGTAATGTATCAAATTGGGTTGGGTTTTTTCCTTTCTTAATAAATCGATTGCCGAATTTAAGCAGACCCGATACATCCAGGTTGAAAATTTTGATTTGCTTCTAAAACTGGGAAAAGCTTTCCAAAGCTGGATAATAAGCTCTTGTTGATAATCATCTTTATCAACTCGATTATTAAAGTACAGGTTACAGATTTTTCGGACAATACCCTGATTTTGAAACAATAACTCTGTAAATTCTTTTTTCATAATTTAATGATTCGATTTGCCCCATAAGACGAAAATAAAAATGGATTTATTACAAGATACCGAAAAATGTTTTATAAAATTGATTGTGAAGAACATTCAGCCTCTAACATGCGGTCGTAAAACATTGCGCTGATTGTGCTATATTTGGGCCTTGTAACATTTAATAAACGGTTTTGTATTGCGAAACCAAATTGCTTTGAATAATGCGCAACGCCACAATGGAGAAAATGATGGAAGATAAATTTACAATAGAACCGATAGGGTATCTACAGACAAAATATAACATAAGACAGGGTACTCCAAGGCAAGGGAAAAATTCAGAAAATAGCTTTGGCAGGATAATTATAAAGAGCAAATATGCAGAAGGTATAAAGGGCATTAAACAAGGAGATAAAATAACAATACTATTTCACTTTCATAAATCAAAGGGATTCGAACTAACTACCATCCCTTATCGCTCTGACACACCGACGGGAGTATTTTGCACCCGATCACCCGACAGACCAAATGGAATTGGAATAACTGTAGTTGAGGTAACAAATGTGATAGATAACAATATCGAATTTAAAGGGGCTGATATGTTAGATGAAACTCCGGTAATAGATATCAAACCGTATATATAGAAATACAACCAGAGAAATACTCTTGAAATCAATCGGCTACAATGTGTTTTTTGATAATTTTATTCATATAATGATGATTGATAACAGTATTCAGGGAAAGGGACTTGGTTCTAAACTTCTATAATTCGCAGAAAATAAAATGGTTGCGAATGGACATAAAATACTAAAGCTTGAGACTTTTAAAGAAAATATACAAGCAGTTGGATTTTATAAAAAAACGATTGGAAAATAGTCTGTGAAAAAGAAGAAGAAAGTTTAGGTGTTACACGAGTATTTTTAGAAGAGGAAATAAGGAATTAAAAATAACGACACCACAATATTTTGTAGAAGTAAAAGCAGGAAAGTGGTACGCAATCTGCCACCACTCTTACAATTTACCCTTATAAACAAGCTGGTAAGCATTACTGGAAATACAAAGATTGCAATTTATAGTATTAACAATAAATGATTTGTTAACGAATTTAATACATACAAAAACTTTATAAAGAAATGTTCATTATCGATAAACCCTATATTTCCAATTTCTTAATCGAAACAATTAAGAAAAATAAGTTTCCTGTACTTGAAAACGAATTTTCAACGATTTATAAAAAGGAAATCGGTTCTTATTTGTTGAAAAAGGAAGAATTTATTTCAAAATTCCAGGAATCTAAAAATCCGAAACTTTATACCACCTCTGAAAATTCAATTGGGTGGATTTCGAATAATCTTGAATGCTCTGATTTGCCTGAAAAAATCAACTTATTCAAAAATAAAACGAAGTTTAGATCGCTTACTGCTTCCATGTATCCCGATTTTTATTTTAAAGAGATTAAAATTGCGAACATTGATCATGTCGATTTTAATGAGTTACCACTCCCATTTATTATTAAACCATCAACAGGTTTTTTTAGTATGGGAGTATATAAAGTAAACAATAAGGTTGAATGGGAACAAACGAAAAAGAATATTTTAGTTGAAATAAACAAAATAGGAACGCTTTATCCAACGGAAGTTTTAGATACCAATAATTTTATAATTGAAGAATACATTGAAGGCGACGAATATGCTTTTGATGCATATTACGATGAGCTTGGTAAGCCCGTCCTTTTAAACACCTTCAAACACTATTTTGCATCGAGCAATGATGTGAGTGATAGAGTATATTACGCATCAAAAGAAATAATTGAGGCAAATTATCTAATCTTCACCGATTTTTTGATAAAAATAGGTGAGTTAGCAAAAGTTAAGAATTTTCCGGTTCATGTTGAAGTTAGAATGAATGAAGAAGGGCAACCAATTCCCATTGAGATTAATCCATTAAGATTTGGTGGCTGGTGTACAACTGCAGATTTGACTTTTTATGCCTTTGGCTTTAATCCCTACGAATATTTCTTAACATCCCAAAAGCCTGACTGGAAAACTAGATTAGCCCAAACAAACGATAGTTTGTACAGCATTATTGTTTTGGATAATTTAACAGGAAAGGATGCCAAAACAATTAAATCATTTGACTACGATCGCCTTTCTGTAGAATTTGATAATATACTGGAAATTAGGAAGATAAATTATTTGGATTATCCTGTTTTTGGATTCCTTTTTGCGGAAACGAAGAGTGATTCATTCTCAGAACTTGAAAAAATTTCAGCATCGAACTTGAAGGAATATATTAATACCTAATTGCCACATTATAATTCTTTATGTAGCCAGCTTTTAACAAAAGACACCATTAAAACAGGTGTTTATTAAAACCGTTAATTCCGGACACATGCAATACATATCTTTTACAAATTGAAAACATCACAACGGCTTGACAAGAAACCTAAAAAACAGTAATTAAAAAAGGTGATGACCCGATATCGAAACCACAAATAATAACTCAGGGGGTCCTGTTTTGAAAGTTTATGAAAATAGCCTGAAATAGACCACTCTAGAGTCAAATTTGTGTTTGTCCAAAACGTTTAGGACAGGATTGATATCTGAATTACAAAGAAGCAGTTCGCAATGTTTCTATCGCAATAAGTATATATAATCATCAACGACCTCATGGAAGCATTGATTATTTAACCCCAATAGAAGCTCATTTTAGGTCAGGAAAATTAAAAAGGAGATGGAAAAATTATTATAATAGAAAGAAAGATATGGAGCCGGAACCAGCATTTTAACAGATTTTAAATCTCTCTTTGTTCCGTTTCGCTACGCTCCACTCCACAAAGAGAGATTTAAAAATAGTAAACTGTATTTAGGATTAAAAATAAAGTGTAAATTTGAAATAGGATTGAGAAGTAAAAAGTGTAAACTAAATCCAGGACGAGACACACTGCTTCGAACCGAAATCGGTGGCACAAAACGAACCGGAATAGCCATCTTTTTTTATTTCTAAGAAAAATATTCAACATAACAAAGATTGCAGTTCAACTTGTCGACGATTTTGAAGAAATTGAGGCGGTTAGCATTATTGATGTTTTGCGAAGGGCGGAATTTGAAGTTACTGTCGTATCTATAACAAACAAACTAGAAGTAATTGGCTCGCATAATATAAAAATTATTGCCGACCAGCTCTTCGAAGAGGTTGATTATAATTTAATTGACATGATTGTTTTACCTGGAGGAATGCCTAGCGCAAGCAATTTAAATAATCACTCCAAACTTCGCGAACAGATCATTCGCTTTCACAAACAAAAAAAATCGCTGGGTGCAATTTGTGCAGCACCACTTGTATTTGGGCAACTTGGAATTCTTAAAAACGTAACAGCAACTTGTTATCCAGGATTTGAAAATGAATTAACCGGAGCCAAAATAACAACAAATAATGTAGAACTTTCTGGTCAGATTATTACCGGGAAAGGTGCTGGAGTTGCCATTGAATTTGCCTTAAAAATTGTCGAAATGTTTAAAGGGAAAGAATCAGCTGATGAGTTAGCGGAGAAAATGATAGTAAAGACAAAAACCGTTCCCTCTAATTTAAAATAGAAGGAAAGGTTCTTTCGTTCAATACATGGATGCCAATTTTTTCAAATCAGAATGAAGGTATCCCTTAATTTTCTATTTTGTTTTTTCCGAAATCCAGTTTTTCGCATTTACAAAAGCCTGAATCCATGGCGCAACTTCATCCATTTTTCGTTCGACTGAATAAAACGGCCAGTGCCACGGTTTAAATCCACGCTCAAGATGAGGCATCATAACCAGGTGACGTCCATTATCGGAGCAAAGCGAGGCAGCTGAAAAATGCGAACCGTTTGGATTTGAAGGGTAAGAATCGTGGCTGTATTTCATTGGGATATTATACTTCTGCTCGTTAAACGGAAGATAAAATTTACCTTCTCCGTGTGCCACCCAAATTCCCAGTTTCATGCCTGCCATATTTCCCAACATCACCGAATTATTTTCCTGAATATCAACATTCAAAAATGCTGATTCGAATTTACCGGACTCGTTGTGTAGCATTTTTGGTTGAATACTGTGTTCAGGATAAACCAAGCCCAACTCAACCATTACCTGGCAACCATTGCAAACGCCCAAACTTAACGTATCTTCTCTTTCATAAAATTTATCAAGTGCAACTTTGGCTTTTTCATTGAATTTAAAAGCGCCGGCCCAACCTTTTGCCGAACCCAAAACATCGGAGTTAGAAAACCCGCCAACAAAAACAATCATGTTTATCTCTTCCAAAGTTTCGCGGCCTGCAATCAAATCGGTCATGTGAACATCTTTCACATCCATTCCGGCAAGGTACATTGCATACGCCATTTCGCGGTCGCCGTTTACCCCTTTTTCGCGAATAATTGCTGCTTTAATTCCCGTCTCATTTCTACGATTTAAATCAATTCCTAAATCAGCAGCTTTTCCGGTAAATTCTTTAAAATTATATTGAAGTTGATGTTTCTTGTAATTTTTAAATCGCTCCAGTGCAAGCTCTTTTTTTGTTTGTTTTCTATCTAATAAATACGACGTTTTGAACCACAAATCGCGCAAAGTATCAATATCAAAATCAACTTCAGTTTCAAAATTGGTTATTTTAACTTTTCTGTAAGAAACAGGAAAACCAATCGGAACAAAGTCAACGCCAGCTTTAGTTAACTGTTTTTTTACTACTTCTGAATTTGCAACCTGTATAACAATTCCCGGATTCTCGCTGAAAAGAACTTTTGCCAAATCTGCTTCGCCAATTCCGGAAAGGTCAACTTTCATTCCACCTTTATTGCTGCTGAAACACATTTCTAAGAGTGTTGTAATCAATCCACCGGAAGAAATATCGTGCCCTGCCAAAATCAGATTCTGGTCAATTAATTTTTGAATGATGTTGAATGCATTTTTAAATTTTGCATAACTCGTAACCGTTGGCGCATTTTTCCCTAATTTATTAATCGACTGTGCAAAAGCACTTCCACCCAAAGCTCTTTCGGTAAACGAAAAATCAACAAATAAAATTTCTTTGTTTTTGTCGTTCACCAAAACAGGTTCCACAACTTTCCGACAATCGGAAACTTCTCCCGATGCCGAAATAATTACTGTCCCAGGTGCGTAAACCACATCATCTTTGTATTTCTGTGTCATCGACATGGAATCTTTTCCGGTTGGAATATTAATTCCCAATTCGCAGGCAAAGTCGCTGGATGCTTTTACAGCCTCATAAATCCGTGCATTTTCACCCGGATTTTTTGCTGGCCACATCCAGTTTGCACTTAACGAAATACTTTTCAGATGTTCCGAAAGTGGAGCCCAAATGATATTTGTCAACGATTCAGCAATGGATAAAATCGAACCTTTTGGTGCATCAACCAAACCTGCAACCGATGCATGTCCGATTGAAGTTGCGATTCCGGCTTTCCCAACATAATCTAGCGTAATAACACCCACATTATTTAAAGGTAAATGCAACTCACCAGCTCCCTGTTGTTTTGCAATCCGTCCGGTTACCGAGCGGTCAACTTTGTTTGTTAGCCAGTCTTTACAAGCCACCGACTCTAATTGAATTACATTTTCAACCAAAGTATTTATATCGTCTGTATTGTATTCAAGTTCATCAAAATCGGAAATAACAGTAGTATCTTCCAAAACTGTTTTTGGAGGGCTTCCAAACATGTATCCTAACTGCCAGTCGATTGATTTTTCTCCGGTTTTCGAATTCTCGAAAGTAAATTGCATGTCGCCCGTTGATTCACCAATGTCATAAATTGGGGCGCGTTCACGTTCAGCAATATTTTTCAGTAATTCTAAATTTTCTGCTTTTATAACCAATCCCATTCTTTCCTGCGATTCATTCCCAATAATCTCTTTCTGTGAAAGAGTTGGATCGCCAACAGGAAGTTTCGAAGTATCAATTTTTCCTCCAGTACTTTCCACTAATTCCGAAAGACAATTTAAGTGTCCTCCGGCTCCGTGGTCGTGAATTGAAATTATTGGATTTTCGCCAGCTTCACTTAACGCACGAATGGCATTGTAAACTCTTTTTTGCATTTCGGGGTTGGCACGCTGCACCGCATTCAATTCAATGTCGTTTTTAAACTCACCAGTTGCAACCGAGGACACTGCACCGCCGCCCATCCCAATCCGATAATTATCGCCGCCAAGCAAAACAACACGATCTCCTTTTTCAGGAATATCTTTCAAACTATCCCTTTTATTTGCAAAGCCAATTCCACCAGCCTGCATAATTACTTTATCGTAACCGTATTTCTTTTTGTTTTCGAAATGTTCAAAAGATAAAACCGATCCGGCAATAATTGGCTGACCAAATTTATTCCCAAAATCGCTTGCACCATTCGATGCTTTTATCAGAATTTCTTCGGGTGTTTGATACAACCATTTGCGTTCTTCGGTGGCTTGTTCCCACGAACGATGCGATTCTGTTCGCGGATACGAAGTCATATAAACAGCAGTTCCTGCAATAGGCAGGCTACCTTTTCCTCCTGCCATCCTGTCCCTAATTTCGCCACCTGTTCCGGTGGCTGCTCCATTAAAAGGCTCAACCGTTGTTGGAAAATTGTGTGTTTCAGCTTTTAACGAAAGAACAGTTTCAATCTCTTTAACTTCAAAAAAATCAGGTTTATCCTGAGTTTTTGGAGCAAACTGTTCTACAACTGGTCCTTGTACAAACGAACAGTTATCTTTGTACGCCGAAATAATTTTATTGTGATTTACTTTTGATGTTTTCTTAATCATTTGAAAAAGCGACGATTCCATCTCTTTGCCATCGATTATAAAATTTCCGTTAAATATTTTATGTCTGCAATGTTCTGAATTCACTTGAGCAAAACCATATACTTCCCCATCAGTTAATGGTCGTCCCATTTCTTTTGAGACCTTATTAAGATATTCAATTTCGTCTTCGCTTAATGCCAAACCTTCTTGTTCATTATAAACAGAAATGTCTTCAATATTTAAAATGAGTTCGGGTTGCTTGTTTATTGTGAAAATAGTTTGAGTCAGATTCTGGGAAAGTCGCTGTAACATGGGATCAAAATCAGCTTTTTCATTATCAACCTGAAAAAACTCTTCCATACGAAAAATACCTTTGATACCCATGTTTTGGGTGATTTCCACAGCATTTGTACTCCACGGAGTTAGCATTTCTTTGCGAGGGCCTACAAACCAACCTTCCAACAAATTACTTGAAATAAACTCAGCATCGGAAAACAGCCAGTTTAACTTTTCAATGTTCTCTTGATCTAACGATTTTGCAGAGTGAACAGCAATGATACTATTATTTTGAGTTCTGAAAAATTGAATCATTTTTACCGTGGATTTTTGATATGAAAAATGTTTTTAAACGCGCCACAAAGATAAAAAAATAAAGATTGATGATCGACGCTAGTTTTAATGAATACAGTGATTGTTTTCAACAAAAAAGAAGTTAAATAGATTTAAATCAGATGTTGACTCAATATTTCTCCTTACTTTCGGCGAAAATTTTATATCGAATGCGACAATTACTTCTTTATTTTTTCCTCCTGTTTTTTATTTCTTGTGGAACACAAAGACAACTATCTAAGTTCTATGTTGGGAAAACGGTAATTGAGTTGAATGAACAATTTGGTGATTCGAAAACTGTTTTTGATCAAGGGGAAGAAAAAGTTTATGTATATGAAAAAATAAAGAATCTGAAAAGCACCGAAATCAGCCAGGGGAAATTAACGCTTGATCCCATTGTTTCTCCAATGGCGCAAAAAACAGAGCGTTACTATTTTAATGTAAAAAATGGGAAAGTTGTAAGAGCAAAAATAGAAGAAGAATACGAGCGTTAAACTTTTTATCAAAAGATATTTCTGTTTAAATAATTTTTATAGTTTTGCACTCACGTTTTTTTGAAATAATATATGCCCAGGTGGTGGAATTGGTAGACATGCAAGGTTGAGGGCCTTGTGGGAATTATTTCCCGTGCAAGTTCGAGTCTTGTTCTGGGCACATAAAGGTAAAACAACAAATCGTAAATATCTTAAAATTAGATGTTTACGCTTTTTTATTTTTATTGTTTCCCCACATTTTCCCCACAAAATATAGATTTTCACAATTATTGAATGAAAAAATTTATATCAATTAAACAGAATTAAAATGAATTAAGCACCCCAACCCTTTTATAGTCAAACTTGATTCACAAATTGATAATATGGTTCTATTCAACAATCATTAGTTATTAACGACCAATAAAAAAGCGCGAAGAACCTTCCTTTTATGCAGAGAAGTTTATTTGTTCCACTTCTGCGATCTTTTTGTCGAGTACTCCCTATACAGTATTCAAAACTATTTCTACTACAATGTAATAAGATGTTTTGAATTCCTACCCCGATACATCGCGAATGATTACTATTATACCAACCAACCAAGGCAGCCGCCCGAGAAGTTGGCAACACTATTTTTAAGTTTCTTAAAAAGAAGTTGAAACTGACAATTACCGTGAGAAAAGCGGTATCCGCCGACCTGTACATTTTACCTGTTTAGGATTTGGTTTTGTGCCTACTTCTGTGAAAGGGAAAAAGGCAAACATCAATTAGTAGTCAGCAATTGCCTGTAAAGAAAATTCGTGTTCTTTTGCCTGTTGGGTGGTAAATATTCCAGCTTTTCGTATTGAGGGTAAAACATCATGAGTTACCCACCTTTTGAATGCTTTAGCCTCTGGTTTCTTGGAAGTTAGAATTATAGAATACAAACCAAACTCATTTATCAGCCAGGTCTTTCTTGCCTGACCTAAGGTGTGCTTAACACCCCTTAGCTTTCGTTCATCTTCATCTAATTTTTTAATAGCTTGTTTTGGATCTGCATATTCCAGAATATTGCAAACATCTATGCCTGCAAACCAAAATGTTATGAGATGTTTTGAATTCCTGCCCTGATACATCGCGAATGATTACTATTATACCAACCAAGGCAGCCGCCCGAGAAGTTGGCAACACTATTTTTAAGTTTCTTAAAAAGAAGTTGAAACTGACAATTACCGTGAGAAAAGCGGTATCCGCCGACCTGTACATTTTACCTGTTTAGGATTTGGTTTTGTGCCTACTTCTGTGAAAGGGAAAAAGGCAAACATCAATTAGTAGTCAGCAATTGCCTGTAAAGAAAATTCGTGTTCTTTTTCCTGTTCTGAGGTAAATTTTCCAGCTTTTCGGATGGATGGCAGAATTTCGTGTGTTACCCACTTTTTGAAGGCTTTAGCCTCTGGTTTCATGGAAGTTAGGATTAAAGAATACAAACCAAACTCATTTACCGTCCAGGTCTTTCTTGACTGACCTAACTGCAGTTCAACTGCGGTTAGCTTCCGTTCATCTTCATCTAACTTTTTAGTAGCCATAGGTGGATTTGCATATCCAAGAATATTACAAACATCGATGCCGGCAAACCAAAATGTTATGAGATGTTTTGAATTCCTGCCCCGATACATTGCGAATGATTACTATTATACCAACCAAGGCAGCCGCATGAGAAGTTGGCAACACTATTTTTAAGTTTCTTAAAAAGAAGTCGATATTGACAATTAACCGGAAAAAAAGCGGTATCTGCCGACCTGTACATTTTACCTAATCGGGGGAGCCAGACAAGACAAGAGGTCATTTTCGACCTCCTTTTTTTGTCCAAATTTTTGAAAACCTTGCTGGCACTGAGAAGGACTTGTATTGGTTTTGTGAAATTTATTTTTGCATCTTTTCCTTTTCGTAAAACGAGTTTTTCAGAAAAGATGCAGCTGGGTAACTTTTTTTAGTCTTTCCATCTGCGTTCTTATAATACTCAGCTATATTCTCCAACATCGGAACCTCTTTGTTTATAAAGGTTTTGAAGGGTGAAGTGGTTTGTTTCATGTTCTTTAATTCAAGTTCAAGTCCTACCTGGGGAGCTTTTAGATTAAATAAATCGCTGATAATCAGCGATTTATTTTTGTTTAAAGAGAGTTTTAAAGAGAGAATAATGTTTTGATTATTCAAAAGAGTATCTTACTAGGGAACTTAATTGACACTGAATTATTAACGTTTATTCTTTAATCCACTCCCCTCCAGCCTTCAAAAATCATAACCATTGCCAGAGTATCCAGCTCGCATAAACATTCTTGCTATATTTTAATTTTTGCAGATTACTAATCTTAATCTGACATTAATATAAACTTACACTTTTCTCCAGTTACAAATATAAGTACAAGTTGAAGTTAGCAAAATTCAAAACAATTGACACAAAGCACTAATTACCAGCAAATAACGAATTTCCATTGCTTACACTTCTGACATAAATATAAGCGACTAAAACACGAATATGCATGTTAAGGGACACATTGAATTAGTATTCTATTGCCGAGTACGAAGGTAACCTGTTCGAATCCTTCACAGGGCATGCATAATAAATGCAGTGAGTTTATTATATGCTTGGTGCATTTTTGTTTTGCATATAATATTAATTTTTTTTCACAAGTGGGTAACTTACAACCAATAAACGAGCAGGGAGTACCTTTCAAAAAACAATTTCCCATTTCAACCGACAAGCCAAACACCATCCATAAGAAGCTAATGTTTGGAATTATGCAAATTCAAAAATTACTTCATATCGAATTATACATGAGGATTGGATTTTGTAGTATGTAATATAAATTAAACAGAATGAATTCCGTTCAAATCAACTCCCTATCTTTCACTCCCTGATAATGTTTCGAATTATTCTTTTCCAACCATTCCAGCAGGCATTCACGTAATTCTTCGGCACGCTCTTCATACATCACTTTTTCAGGATTACTCCCCAACAAATTGTTCATTTCGTATGGGTCGTTCTTAAGATCGTACATGGCATTAATTACTTTCGAACTTTTTGAATAGGGAATTAAAAGCTTCCATCCATCGCGCACAATCATATAATTAGGAGAAACATCGCCTCGGTAATTCCATTCAGTTACCACATATTCGCCATGTTTGGTTTCTTTTCCTTCAATTAAATCCCGAAGACTTTCACCATCTGAATTGTGTTCGCCTAATTTCAAATAATCAGTAATGGTTGCAAACAAATCAACATGTGAAACATAGCCATCAACTTTTGTATTCTCCTTTATTTCTCCAGGAAAACGTATCATAAGAGGAATATGTGCCGACTCTTCGTAAAATATATTTTTCTCGCGCAAACCGTGTGCACCTAACATTTCGCCGTGGTCGCTGGTAAAAATAACAAGCGTATTTTCAGTTAAATCATTTTCATCCAATGTTTTCAAAATTTTGCCTACCCAATCATCAATTTCTTTTACCAAACCATAGTAATTCGAAATCATGTATTTAATTTTTTCCGGGTCCGAGAAATCGGGTAAGCCCAGACGCCCATTTGCATTTTTATAAGGCGAATTTTCCATGTCATCATTAATACTTACTGGCGGAATCATATCTTTTGCCGGATACATGCTGTAATAGGGTTCAGGCACAATTATCGGAGCGTGTGGGAAATGAAAGGAACAGGTAATACTAAAAGGCTTGTCTTTTAATCGCTCAATGGCTTCAATGCACTCTTTAGCCTGAAAAGCGGTAAAACTATGTTCTTTCGGAACATTTAATTTCCCATGAAAGTTTGGCTGACTCAACTTTTGATTTAATGCCTCAACTTCGGTTTGTGTTTTTCCGTAATTAACATCCATCGGATCGGGTTCGTATGGTCTTTTGGTAAATTTATCAATCAACTCCCCTTCTTTCAATTCAGCTTTTGGAAAGTTTTCATTGATATAATCAACATACACGTGGTTTTGTCCACCATGACCAAAAATAGATTTCCCATTTTTCGCTGTCTGTGTCGGGTTCTTATAAATAGAGGTATGAGTTGACATGCTATGCCATTTTCCGTAGTACTCGCAATGGTAACCATTGTCGGCTAAAATCTCATCAAATGTCGGCATGGTCATTACCTGCTCTTCATCGTAATAATAAGTTTTGCTATTTGTTCTCACGCCATGAGTTTCCACAGTACAACCAGTTAAAATTGAAGACCTTGCCGGACCACAAACAGCACAAGCCGAATAGGCATTTTTAAACCACACTCCTTGGGCAGCCAATCGGTCGAGATTTGGAGTTTCCAACACGGTATTACCGGCAATACTCAGCGCATCGTAGCGTTGCTGGTCGGTCATTATAAATAGTAAGTTTGGCTTTTGTTGAGCCTTTAATCCTACCACATTTAACAAAACAAGTAGAATAATTAATCCTGTATTTAACTTTATATCTTTATTCATAACTTAATTTCCTTTTTATTCCTGATATAAAAGCGTTCTCATTTCATCTACAATTACCTTATACTGTTCTTTTTTAGCCAAATTATTGTATTCATTCGGGTCACTTTTTTGGTCGTAGAGTTCCTGTCCTTTTTCTCCTTTTCCCCATTCTATAAATCTATAGTTTTCATTTTTTACCATTCTTCCCAGCATTCCACCTCTTCTAACAACAGCTCTTACTTCGCTTCTGAAAGGTAAGTCAACATTCTCCACTACTTTAGCAAAACTCTTTCCTTCCAAATAGTCAGGAGTATTTTCTAAGCTACACAATTCAGCCAAGGTTGGGTAAATATCGATAAATTCAAACATCGATTTCGACACGACACCTTTTTTCCCTACCGAATTACCTGCCATAATAAACGGGGCATTTGTTCCTTTTTCGTAAATAGTTACTTTATTCCACCAATTGTGTTCGCCTAAATGGTAGCCGTGGTCGCCAAAAAATACAATCAAAGTATTATCTAATTGTCCCGATTCTTCCAAGGCCGCAATAAGTTTGCCCACTTGTGCATCCATAAAACTGGTGCATGCGTAGTACGAACGTAAAAATTCACGTCTTTCCCGATCCGTAAATTTATTAAAAGTTTCAGTTTCTCCAGGAAGTGAATGTTTGTAAGCAGGCTCCCAATTTTCAGGAAGTACCACAGGCTCACAATCTTCTATCGGATACATATCGAAGTATTTTTTAGGAGCAATAAATGGGTCGTGAGGTTTTGCAAACCCAACAGCTAAAAAGAATGGTTTATCTTTTTCCGATTTTATAAACTCCACCGCTTTTTTTGCTGTCTGTCCATCCTGCTGGTCTTCATCGGTTCCTTCAGCAATTTTCCAATGGCACCATTCCAAAACGCCATCCGTCATATTTCGTGTTTCGCCTTTTTCTCCTAGAGGAGTGGCACTAAATTTATGTATTTCATCCCATGCTTTTGGATCGCCATATCCCTCTTGTGTGCGGTGAAATACTTTTCCAATGCTCATGGTGTAATAACCATTCTGTTTAAATAGATTAGGCATTGTTACTCGGTCGCCCAACACGTCTTGCAAAGGAGTCCGGTTATCTAAAATCCCTATCGATTCAGGTCGCAAACCAGTAAGAAATGAGCCACGACTTGGGCCACAAACCGCATAGTTACAATAGGCATGATTAAACTTTACACCGCTTTGTGCAAGTTTGTCGATATTTGGTGTTTTAACAACTGGATGGCCATAACAACCAAGCGTATTATTTAAATCATCAACAACAATAAACAGGACATTCTTATCTACCTGCTTTTCATTTTTCGCCTTTTTATTTTGAGGAGAAGTACATCCTAAAACAGTTATCAAAAATGTTAAGAAAATAAATACATTACGAATATTCATAATAAAGAGATTAAATAAAACGTGAAAAATTGATTCTAGTTCTCGCCAGTTGTCTTCTTTCCAACAATACTTATTGTTGTTTATTTACTTGAATAATTGGGTGTTCGCAGTAGCTCCCATTTCGAATTCGAGTGTTGCCCCGTTTAAAATATCGGTGTGTGTAAAAAAGGGCTCATCCAAAGTTTTGCCATTTAGTTTTGCCGATTGAATGTATAAATTATCAGCACTATTATTTTTAGCAATAACGGTAAATGCTTTCCCATTTGGAAGGTCAATTTCTACCTTATTAAATACCGGACGCCCTATAGAATAAACAGGTTCTCCTGGACAAAACGAATAAAACCCCATGGCATTTAAAACATACCATGCCGACATTTGACCACAGTCCTCGTTTCCTGCCAATCCGTTTGGATTATTAAAATAGAGTTCACTCATAATCTCGTCAGTCAGTTTCTGTGTTTTCCACGATTGCCCCACATAGTTGTACATGTGCGTAATGTGGTGACTTGGCTCATTTCCGTGTGCGTATTGTCCTATTAAGCCAGTTATATCACTTGAAACATGGTCTCCGCTTAATTCCGAGCTGGTAGAAAACAATGTATCTAACTGAGTAATAAACTGTTGTTTTCCACCAATCAAATCAACCAAACCTTCTACATCGTGTGGCACAAACCAACTCCACTGGTAGGCATTTCCCTCAGTGTAATCGTCAATCCGATGTTCCGAGCGGCGAGGATTAAACGGTTCGCGCCATTTCCCATCGTCATTTTTACCGCGCATAAATCCGGTTTCTTTGTCGTAATATTCGGTGTATCTTTTCGAGCGCTCCATAAAATGCGAATAGTCATCCGCCTTACCCAACTCCTTGGCCATTTGTGCAATACACCAATCGTTGTAGGCATATTCTAAAGCTTTCGATACCGATTGTGTTTCGAGATCGGATGGTACAAAACCACGTTCGATGTTATATAGTTTTGCTTTGGGCATAAGTTTTTGCTGAACTCCTTTTGATGGAAACAGAATCCCATCGGTATTATAATTTGCCGACTCTACCATTGCTTTGTATGCTTTGTTAACATCGAAGTCTCGCATTCCTTTAAAGTAAGCATCAACAATTACTGGTACAGCGTGGTATCCAATCATACATCCGGTATAATTTCCAACCAACTCCCACATGGGTAGTGCGCCACCCTGGTCGTATTTACTCAGCAGAGTATTTATAAAATCGTTGTTACGATCAGGGTCGATAATCGTTTTTAGCGGGTGGTTGGCTCTAAAAGTATCCCACAGTGAAAAAACAGTATAAATTGTTTCTCCGTCCGAATTACGAATTTTCTGATCCATTCCTCGGTAACGACCATCAACATCGCTAAACGTATAAGGACTAATTGCTGTATGGTAAAGCGAAGTATAGAAAATAGCTTTTTCATCTTCGCTTCCACCTTCTGTTTTAATTTTATTTAATTGCTTGGTCCACAAATTACTTGCCGACATACGAGCTGCATTAAAATCCCAATCTTCAATTTCTGTTTCGAGGTTATTTTTTGCCCCTTCGTAGTCAACATGCGAAATTCCGACTTTAGCAAGCAGCTCTTTATTATCCTGTGTTTCGAAGCTTAAAACCGCCAATAATTTTTTCGACTTTGCCGATTTTGCATCTTTAATAATTTTTCCGTTATCGTAAAAAACACAACTAAATGGCTTGTTAAATTTGGCATTAAACCAGGTGTGTTGCTCTTTTGCCCAACCTCCCGATCCTTTGTAACCAGCAATTTCAGTATCGCTAATAATTTTGAATTCGTGATTTGGATTTTGGTCGGGATAAATGGTGTGCGATAAATCAATAATTATTCCATTTTCAGTGGTTTGATTAAAGGTATATCGATGAAAACCAGCACGTGTACTTGCTGTTAATTCGGCTTGAATGTTATAATCCTCTAAAGTAACTGAATAATAGCCGGGCTCGGCTTTTTCGCTTTCGTGAGTAAACCGCGAACGGTAACCATCATCAGGATTCTCCGCAGTTCCGGAAATTACTTTTGCTTTGCCCGAAAACGGCATAAAAAGAAAATCGCCCAAATCGCTAATACCTGTTCCACTGAGGTGGGTGTGGCTAAAACCAATAATCGAACTATCGGTGTAATGGTAACCACCACAAGCATCCCATCCCAATGTTCTGGTATCGGGGCTTAGCTGCACCATGCCATACGGAGTGGTTGCGCCGGGAAAAACATGGCCGTGACCTCCGGTTCCGATAAAAGTATTTACATATTGTGTATTATCTTGAACCTGAATTTTAGACTCGATTTTTGTTTTTGTTGTGCATGCTGCAAAAATAATTGTAGCACTTAGTAAAATGGTTGTTAATTTTTTCATGTCCGATTGATTATAAGGATGACACTATTTTATTTATTTGCGAGCGCTTTTATTATGAAGTCTGCAGAAATCTGATTTATCACATCTATTGTTGGCGAAATGTGTTCACCATTAAAACTATGACCTGCGTTTTTTATGGTAATTAACCTCACATCTGCTCCCACTATATTTCCACGTTCAACCAACAATTGCGATTGAGAAATTGGCAAAACCTTATCTTTTTCGCCGTGCAATAACAATATTGGAGGCGATTTTTTCTTTAGCAACTCAACCGGATTTATGGACTTGGCCAACGTGATATTATCGGATAACAGTCCCCCAAAAATTGGAATAAACCTTTTGGGATTTTCGAAATTACTTCCTTTTAACAGTTCTGCATTTGTAAAAGAAGTAAGCGGGTAATAAGAAGCCACACATACAAATTTAGGATTGTAGGATTTTAATAATTCATCTCCGGTAAAGTCCTTGTTTCTTCCTAATGCAGTCATTAAACAAAGGTGTCCGCCTGCCGAACCTCCCCAAACTCCCATCCTTTCTGTATCTATTCCAAATTCACCTGCATTCTTGATTAGAAATCGGGCAGCATCCTTGCAATCCACCACACAATCAAATGCTGTTGATTTGCCAACCCGTGTTAGACGGTACTCAATAGATGCGCAGGTGATTCCATTTTCCAGCAAGATTCTTAATGTACCTATAAATGCAGTTCTTGAGATATTATATTTATTCCCGCCACCCCATCCACCGCCATGAGTATAAAGCATAACGGGCGACTTTGGATATTTTTTAACAGACGGAAAGAACATTATCATGTCCAAGGTATCGCCATCAATTGTTTTATAAATAATATCTTTCTTGTATTCCAAATGCTCCAGAAGCTTTACTTCTTTTGAAGTTTGTGCTTTGGATTGAAATACATAAATTAATAAAATGATTAGTATCGCGAACTTGTAATACATTTTCTGTTTTTTAAAATGTTTCAAGAGTTCTTTCTATTCTCGTTAGCAGGAAAGCTCTATTCCGGGAATGGGGAATATTTGCTTTTTTATTTCTCATTAGTTAGTGTTTTGCAAGATGCTTCAAACTCTTTGTATTCCTTCCATAATTGTTTTACCAATTCAGGTTTTTCCTTTGCTAAATCATTCGATTCGGTAGGATCATTCTTTATATTAAAAAGTTGAATTTCATTTTCTGGCTTCATTGGTTTTACTCCGGGATACATGCCTGGATTTGCCTGTCCGATAATGGGAGCAATAATAGTTGTTCCATCGGGGCCTCGTTTGTCTTTCCACTTGCTTAAATCAGTCTTCTTCCAATATCTTGGTTCGCGCACAAAAAGCTTCCAATCCCCTTTTCTTACCGACATTATATCGGAGTTGTGCATACTAAAAACAGGTGCATGTTCTGTCTGTTTTCCTTTTAAAACCTCAGTAATATCGGTGCCATCAATTTTATTTTGGCTTGCGAATTTCACTCCAGTTAATGCCAATAGTGTTGGAAAAATATCGGGTGACCAACATGGAACATCTACCTTTGTATTTTCAGGAAACACCTTTGGATAATGCACTATAAATGGTACCCGAATTCCACCCTCCCAGGTTGTTGCCTTCATACCTTTAAATCCACCTGTACTACCACCGTACCAAGGCCCATTATCCGACATGAAAATTACAATTGTATTTTCGAGTATTTCTAATTCCTTTAATGTTTCTATTATTGAACCTACCGACCAATCCAGCTCTTTTATTACATCGGTGTACAAGTCGTTTGGGGTTTCCGGAGTATAAAACCGATCGGAGGCAGCCAGTGGTTTATGTGGCATGGCATGACAGAGGTGCAAAAAGAATGGAGTTTCCTTGTTGCGTTCAATAAATTCGATGGCTTTTTCGGTGTAACGTTTTGTAAGTGTACTCTGGTCAACTGGATATTCAACCGTGTCCATGTCTTCTATTAATTGGACAGGGCGCATATCGTTTGAATATAGGATTCCAAAGTATTCATCGAATCCGTTATTCACAGGAAAAAATTCTTCTTTATGCCCCAAATGCCATTTGCCAATACACTTGGTGGCATATCCAGCTTCCTGAAAAACTTCTCCAAGTGTTATTTCTTCTTCTCCAATTCCAATATCATTAATTCCAGCATCAGGAGTTGGATTTCGTATCAAACCATGTCTCAAAGGAAATCTTCCGGTTAGCAAGGTTGCTCTTGAGGGTGCACAGTATGGTGTTGGCACATAAAAATCGGTGCAACTTACGCCATGTTCTGCAATATTATCGATGTGTGGTGTTTGGTAATCTGTTTGTCCGTAGCACGAAATATCGCCATAGCCCAAATCATCGGTAAGAATGATAAGGACATTAGGTTTTTGCTCCTTTTGCAATTTTTTGTTTGAAGAAGAACAAGCAATAAGGCTGAGAAGGCTTATGATAAAAATATACTTTACCATGATTTGGTTTAATTGGTTGATTTGACTCTGTTATATTTTGCAGTATTTTAATTCTGCTTTCTGATTCTTAAAAAGAAATGGAGCAGAATCCATCAAAACTATTTGAAAGATTCTGTCCATTTTTTTCTAACTAAACTAACTAATCTATTTATGAGAACTTTTTTTTATCAAAAACAGGAGTGTTATTAATTCGTTTAAAACTCATGTTTCAAAATGAGTATTATAAGTATCAGCACTATTGCCCAACAACAACCGTTTTAATATCGGTATAGTTGTAGTTTTTATAAGCATCCTGACAATTTATACCAACACGCACATAATAGCTTGTTCCGGTATATTTAACCGCAGTGGAGCTTATCAATTTTATGGTTTGTCCTTCCTGACTATTATCAATAGCTGAAGGAGTTGCTGCCAATTGACTGTCGTAATTGTTGTTTCCACAATACTGTGTGGTTGAAATATATAACCTTGCATCGTTCAAATCGGGAGCAGACATTCCGTCTTTGCTATTTCTAGAAAACCTCACCTCTGCCTCGATAAAATTATCCGCTGTTAAATAAGGTTCTGTTACCCATTCAACATTTAAATAAGGAGTAATTTCAAAGTTTATTGTAGTAGGTCCATTAATGTTTACAATCTCGCCTTCCTCGTTATAAGGATAAAAGGGACCTTCTATGGGTGTTATTCTGTATTCGCCCGAAAAAATCTTACTGTTATTAAAAGAGCCATCTTGTTTTACCGTCAAGTAAGTAGGAATAACTGCAATAGTTGAATCATTAGCCGCCCAACTTAGTTCTTCCATCTTTAATTTCATATTGCCTCCCCCTTGTTCGGTTTGAAGCATAGTACCATTAACATCCAGTATTTTTCCTTCAATGCTTGCTTCGGGACCTTCGTATTTATCAATCTCGCAATTCGAAAACGATAAGGTTACCAGAAGTAATACTAAGTATATAATATAATTCTTCATTTGTATTTAATTTATTGTTAAACAATTAGTATTGATCATTTTGCTCCAACAGCGGATTTGTTTTAATCTCTCCAGTTGGTATCATTTCATAGTAATACTTCGTCTCAAAGTTCAGATTATCACTTGCTTGTTCACAAATCCTTATATCATAAATATATTGACCAATAGGATTACCAGCACTACTTAAGCTAGCTCCTTTTGCAAAAAGGAAAGGACTAACCATACGACGCCTGTAATTATAAATCTGGGTGTCGAAAGTAAACCAACGACGTAAGTCCCAATACAGTTTATGTTCAAAGGCCAACTCCTTATATCTTTCTACACGAACCAGTTGTAATCCGCGGTTTGGTGCCAACACAAATCCACCAGGACCAGTACCCCTTGTGTATGCAGCTGCTGTAGATAACTCACTCGCGCTGGTTAATAATGTAGCTCCGCCCCTGCTTCGAATTTGATTAATAACTTCAAAAGCATCATTTTGCATGTCTGCACCTTCATGTGAAGCTACTCCATTTTGAGATAGTTCAAGTGCTGCTTCGGCACGGTTTAATAATACTTCAGCATAACGTATGTCAATCCAAGATGCAGTACTGACATGCAATTTAGTTTCTGCAACAGACATCGACATATCAAGCCACTTCCGACCATGAAAACCTGTCAAAGTATTG
Source organism: uncultured Maribellus sp. (assembly GCA_964476535.1). Taxonomy (GTDB): domain Bacteria; phylum Bacteroidota; class Bacteroidia; order Bacteroidales; family Prolixibacteraceae; genus Draconibacterium. Next base: position 32,576 of record CAYZBC010000002.1, on the reverse strand, counting down.
TGTTTGCTTGTTCGGGGTCCGTCTAATCCGGTAATATTTAATTTAGCACCTGTTGATATTTCCAGTGGTGTTTGACTATAAATGTTATCTCCAGTAATTTCTACATTCGCAGCAAACCACGCATTCTCAGTGTATTTAGCAGTGGAGGAATAGTCGTCCGGAACAAATTTTTGAATCAGAGTAGAAGGATCAATTGTCTCATCAATTATTCCTCTTCGGATATCCAGTTCAACACCTTTGTAAGTCTTTCCGGGAACCAGAATAGACCCCCGCAATCGAGGCTCAGCATTTTTGTAAAGTCCGCCTGGGCCATCATACGTAAAGTAATTACCAGCATTGTCAACAGGATTAAGTTTTCCGGTTGTGGGATCGATAGGAAGCCCGTCGAACAATTCCACCCAATCTAAGGTAACATTATAACGGTCGCCATAAGTAGTTGTCATTCGTGGTGGAGAATATAAAACATCAAATTCATGTACGTAATTCACATAATCATATTGTCTTATAAATACACTTTCCGAAGATACATCTGCTTTTGTGAAAACCTCAGCAAAATTTTCTTCAAGGTCACTATTCCCTTGGTAAAGGGCAAAACCACCCTCTTCAACCATAGTTGCTGCGTCCCAAGCTTGTTCAAAATAACCATTTGCATTTTCCGCAGGTATTCCACACAACATTACACCATCTACCGAATGTTCATAAGTGCTTCCGTATCTTGCATAAGAACCGGCAAATAAGGCTACTCTTGATTTAAGTGCTGCAGCCACGTATTTGTTTGCTCTGCCTTTTTCGCTTGTTGCAGACATGTTTTCTATGGCATAATCCAAATCAGCAAGAATAAAATCGTAACAGTCTTTGTGGCTGCTTCGTGCCACCCATAGGTCGCTTTCAGTTGCACCAAGCTCCTGAACTTTGTCGATAATAGCGACACCACCAAAACATTTTACCATGTAGAAATAAGTATAAGCACGAATAAATCGGGCTTCTGCAATCCATTCTTCTGCTCCATTTAAACTTCCGATATAGTCGGGTAAACTTTCGATAAGTACATTTGCATTTCGGATGACTTGATAACCTTGTTTCCAGTATCCTGCATGAGGAATATAAATCCCCCTGTTATTTCGGCAAACTGTTTCACCTGTACTTACTTGTCCCCATTTATAGTTACCCCAGTAATAAAATCCACCATACCTAGAATCGCTGGTAACATTAAAATCTTCCATTGGTATATGGTTGTACATTCCGGCCATGTAGGCCTTAATACCACCTTCGTTGTAAATATCCTCATTGGTCAAAATATTTTTCGGAGGAATATCCAATTCCTGGCATGACACAAATACCCCCACAAAAAATATGAGTACTATTATTAATTTCTTATTCATCTTGTCTTACTTTAAGTTGTTTTAAAATGTGATTTCCGCACCAAAGTTTATTGTTTGATTAAGCGGATACATATATCCGTTCAAATCTTCGGGTTTCTCAGGATCAATCCCATCAACTCCGGTAATGGTAAATAGGTTATAGCCATTAACAAACAATCTTGCTTTCTCAATTTTTACTTTGTTTAATATTTTCTTAGGTATTGTATAACCTAATTCAATATTTTTAAGTCGTACATAGGTGCCATTTTGCATCCCAAATTCGGAATTGGTTTCAGCGGCCTGGGCTCCGTAGGCATAATTCCCACTTACCCACTCATTGGCAGGATTGTAAGGATCCATCTTTGGATCAGTCGGATGCCATCTGTCTTTAAACTGATCCAGTGCATTACCTTCCCACATAAAAGGGTTAGCTAGCTGTTCACCCATCCCAATGTAGTACATCGAGGCGCCTTGAAATAACATGTTCAAGTCGAAGTTTTTATATTGGGCACCAAGGCTAATCCCAAAGTTCATTAAAGGGTAACTGGTTGTAGCAATTGGGTATCTGTCATTCCCGTCAACTATCCCATCGTTATTCCAGTCTTCGTAAATATAATCTCCCGGGAGGGTTGAAATGCTTGTAAAAACATCTGAAGTTGTAATATCATCATAAGATGTATATCTTCCTGCATCACCATATCCAAACCAAATATCATTGTACCTGTCTGTCTTGTTGTTTTTCCAGTTATCGTACGAATTTCCAGAGTTTGCCCTTTCAACATACAATCGTTCTGTACGTGTCATTGATATGTTTCCAGAAATATTATAGCTAAATTCTCCAATTTTATTTCTGTGTCTTAACTCTAAATCTACACCCCTTGTTTGGTCGCCATTTAAATTCTCCTGTGGCATTGTAGATCCGAATGATCCAGGTATTGAAATTAAACGATTAGCCAATAATCCATCCCTTTCTCTGTTGAAATAATCAACTGTAATTCCCAGTTTACCATTCCAAAGATCGGCGTCTAAACCAATATCGAATGTTTTAACAGTGTACCAGGTAATGTTTGGGTTTGGTGCAGCACGGAAACCCAAAGAATTGATATAAGCTCCGTTAAATACATATCCTGTTGGATAATTTTTTCGGTATGCACCGCTTGTGTTCGGATAATCATAACCCGAAAGATATTGATAATCCAGCGCTCCATCGTCTCCCATTTTACCGTATGATGCACGTAATTTTAGGTTGTCCACAGAGGATAGATTATCCTTTATAAACGATTCTTCAGAAATTCGCCATCCTATTGATCCACCAGGAAAGAAACCCCATTGCTCATCTTCAGGAAACCTGGACGAACCGTCGTACCTAAAGTTAAGATCAAGTAAATACTTACCTGCATAATCGTAGTTCAATTTTCCAACAAATCCATTGGAAGCATATTCGCTTATTCCGTTGGCACTTGCAGTACCTACCTGGTTCTCCGAGTTTCCTGCAAAAAGATAGGGAATAGGAATTGAAAACTCTCTCTCTGCAAAAATATTATCGCTATTCGTTTTTGCACCTTCAAGCAAAACCAATGCGTTAACACTGTGCTTTTGGGCAAATGTTTTTACATAGTTCAACGAAAGCTGATAAAGTGTTTTATTAGAAACACCGTAAGAACGGTCTAATGCAGTAGGGACATTTTTTGGAATTGCGCTATACGCCTCCGTAGCCTCATCATATTGGTATTCATTATAAGCATTACGATAATTTGAATTGTCTGTAATTCGGGTATCGTAACTAAATAAGCCTTTTGCAACCAATCCTTTTATCCCCGGAACATCGTAACTTAAATCAATTGAAGAATTGAAAATTTTGGTATTCTTTTTTTCAAAACCAGAAAGGTCAGAATTTGTCATTGCAACAACATTATCAATGTCAGAACTCATTTTTTGATAATATGGTTCGGTGTTATTGGCATAAAGTGGTTCATCGGGAATTGTCCGCCATAAAGCTTTATAAATATTCCAGGCATCAGTATTAGGTGCATTTCTGTTATCGAGAATACCACTTACTTTTAACGAGAAGTCAAGTCTGTCAGAAACTTTGGCATTAATATTTGCACGCATATTAAAACGCTCGTAACTCAAATCGTTTGATTCCCAAAAACCTTCTTGATCGAGATAACCCATGTTAACGAAATAATCTACGCGATCGGAACCACCTGATAAATTAACATTGTGCTGTTGTTGTGGAGCGTAATCTCTCATTACAGCATCGTACCAGTCGGTACTTGTAAGTGTACCATCATAGTATTTTTGGAATTGCTCATCGGAAAAAGTAAGGATAGGGTTTGAAACACTCCGCATCGTTTTTTCGTTGTACAAAGTCATACGATCTACTGCTCCAACTGGTTTAAGTACTTCTGCCGGAAACTGCAAACCATAATACATTGAATAACTTAATTTCGGAGCACCTTTTTTTCCTTTTTTAGTGGTAACAAGTACCACCCCATTTGCAGCACGCACACCATAAACTGCCGCCGATGCATCTTTCAATACCGAGATGCTTTCTATTTCGTTCGGGTCGAGACGTTGAACATCGCCACGCGGAACTCCATCAATTACAATTAAAGGAGAACCAAAACCACGAATATCAAATTGATTATTAAAAACTCCAGGTTCAGATGTTTTCTGAACAACACGGACACCGGCTAATTTACCGGTTAACATATTTTGAACATTTTGGTTTTTTGAAGCTACAATATCTTCACTTTTTATAAATGCCACAGATCCACTTAACGTAGCTTTTTTCTGTGTACCATACCCAACTGCAATAACTTCTTCAATACCAATTGCATCAATAGCCAGAACAATATCAATGGTTGTTTGCGTGCCCACTTCTATTTCCTGTGTTATCATCCCCACAAAGGAAAATTGCAAGGTGGTATTTTCTGCTACATTTGAGATGGTGTATTTTCCATCCATATTTGTTACTGTACCATCAGTTGTTCCCTTAATAAGTACAGTTACACCAGGAAGTGATTCGCCACTACCGTCGGTTACAATTCCAGTTAATACCTTTTCTTGTGCAAAAAGTAAAACCGGAAACAATAGAAGTAATAAGATAACTTTCGTTTTCTTCATAGTTAGATTTTTAAATGATTAGTAAAATTTGATTCGAATACATGTTTCGTCATACTTTGTATAGTTTTGATTATTGAGTTATACTTCACCTAAATTCAAAACGGTTCATCTGATTTTGAATTGGTCGGGAATGTAGGCTTTGGGTGCTATAGCAAAGCATTAACAAATGCATTAACAGGATTAACAAATTTTAAGAAACAGTTAAGCACAACTATCAAAAGCCCGTATACAAAACATAATCAGCCAGTTGCACTCTTTCTTTTTTAGAAAATATTTTATACGTTTTGTGTTGGGTGTATTAAGAAGAATGGAAATAAGGCTGTATTAAAAACTAAAAAAGGGCTGAAACATTTTGGTTTCAGCCCTAATTCTTATTCCTAATTGAGTACCTCCAGAATACGATACTTTATTTTTTCAGTAACATTTTCCTAACCATTGAATTATTGCCACATTGCATACGGTAAAAATAGAATCCTGAGGGCAAGTTATCCGCATTAAACTTTACCTGATGAGTACCGGAAGGCATTTTTTCATTTACCAATGTTGTTATCTGCTGGCCAAATGCATTGTAAACTGTCAAGCGAGTGTGAGCCGTTTTTCCCAACTTAAATGAAATTTTTGTTTCGTTATTAAATGGGTTAGGATAATTTTGTTCTAATTCAAAATTCGCTGTTCCCAAATTCGATGTTTTAATCCCCGTTAATTTATCCGCTGTAATTTCAACAAAACAGATTTTTGCATTCTCAGCTCCTTCTCCGGGGGAAACTGTTAAACGATTGTCTTTTACTTCAACCTCAACGTGATATTCATCAAAATTACCCTCCGTGTTTTTATCCTTTTTTAGAATGCCTTCAATATTAACCGTGTTTATTTGATCGGAGTACGATGCATCTCCCATAACCAAATAGACAACGTAAGTTCCATTGGCCACTTCAATTTCCCATGTGCGGTTTTCATTTGTTTGCATGTGGCTTATTGTAGCGTATCGAACGTCTTCTGGAGTCCCTCGGTCGCGTGTTTGGGTATTGTTTCCACTAAGCCAACCGTAAACTTCACCATTATCGCGCACTCCATATTCCAATCCGGCATCTTTTAAATAACCGTCTGGAGTCGATGAATTGTCTGGCTGAAAATTTACTTTATAATCAGGGTTACTTGCATCTATAAACGTCGCTACAATTTCCACATCTGAGTTTAGGACAAGATTTACCGGGTTTTCGTCTCCGCTTAAATTACCCGACCACTCGTTAAAAAAGAAAGATGACTCCGATTGGGCGAATATTGAAACTTGAGTACCTTCCACATAAGTTCCTCCTGGAGGGTCAAGTATAACCGAGCCTTCACCAATAGTGGAATGGCTTATTTTGTAGGCGTTTAAGCCGATGTAAATGTTACAAGAATCAATGGAGAAGTTTCCATCTTCAGTTGTAGCTTTTATTTTAATAAAATGATTCCCAATAGGTAATCCGGTTAAAAAAGTATCGATTTTGGTCGTCTCCGAATTACCGATAAATTTAGAATCGACATAAAGCTCCAATTTTTGAATGTTACCAGCAAAACCATTAACACTGGTTTTAACCGAAATTGTGTCGGTTTGTAAGTATCTTTCTCCGCATACCGGTTTTTCTATTGTAACATACCCGGTACTTCCTTCGCCAATAATAGTGAAATAATTTAAGCTTACATTACCCGAAATTATTTTGATTTTTAAATCATGATTGGAGTTTTGAGCAATATTAAAAGAGGCATCTCTCGCATTAGCCCAAACCTGATTTCCTCCTGTTGGCGGAAGCGTTAAAATAGCACCTTCTTGTTCACCTAAAACAAACTGAATTTGTGCCGCTTGTTCTGCAGCGTAACGAATCTCAAATTGCGCATTTTCAGGAATGGCCAATTCTTTCCACTCCAACCACTCTCCGGCTTCGGCATTAAAAACATTCCAGCCACCAAAAGCATCCGATGTTAGTTGGATATCTATATCTCCTTCCCTGAATGATTCACCTTTGTTCCCTGGTGTTACATCATTAAAAAAATCGCAGGCTTCGGCTTGTACAAGGCGTTTATTTGTGAATGCCTTTTGCGAATAACGGCGAAGGATATTCAGGCGCTGATTTGGATAATCGTAGTAAGTGGTATCTTTGCTCCTCCAAAAAGCAGCCGTTTCTGCTGCATCGGTAAAACCTTCGCATAAAGTGATAAGTGCGCCCGAATTTACTGTGCCTTCTAATCCTTCTTTTAAAGTTTCTCCATGCCGGGGGTCGTTAAACGTATAATCAGGTTGACCTTCGTAACGAATTCCGGGATTCGTTACTCCTATCTTAGGAAGATTACCCCGTGAATGAAGCGACCATGTAATTTTTCTTGCTGATGAAAACCAATTATGCACGCCATCAACATCACTTGGATTTAATTGTGAATCATTATCGAACCAACAATCCTGAACTATTAAATAGGGGTTAAACCCAAATTCTTTTTGACATGCAGAACGTATGTGTTCTAATATTCTTTTTAGGTTTCCATTGTCTATGTTGCTCATCCACCTTGGTTTAACCGACCAGAAAAAAATCACCATTCTTCCATCAATCTTAAACCGTCGAGCATCGGGAATATTTTCAATGGCTACTTTTAAATTATAGTCCCAAATGTATTTATAGTTGTCGGTATTTCCACAATCAAATAGGGTATTTGTATTATGCCCCCACCCTTGGTCGTAATTATGATTTGCAGTCCAGCCAGCAGGACAATCATCGAAAATGGCAAGTTTGAATTCATTCCCAAGATTTCTGCGGTTCATGGCTTCCATCATATTGGGTATTTTTCGAGGGTCGCCTGCGTCAATACTCGGGCGTCCCGGACTATATCCTCTGCTAAGTAAAGCCGAAAAATCAATTCCGCTATGGTATATTTCCTCTACAATATTATCCCACCATTCCTCTTCCCCTGTTTCTGATAAGAATAAGGATTGATTATATGGATAAACGTTACCGCCAGCTCGCTCTTTGTCATTAAAGCAGGTAACCGAACCAATAAATTGGGCATTAATTTTGCTACTAAATACTATACAACAAAGTAGTACTAATACGACAACAACATTTGATTTTTCTATTTTTTCAATTTTCATCCAACTTCTTTTTTTAGAAACATTTTCCATTTCCAGTGTGAGTAATTTTGCATGAATACTTCACTACTTCATTTCACAGTTCTTAACTGAGTCTGCAAAACTCACTTACACATATATACTCAACACACATGGCTTTCGGATTTTCTATTCTTTCTTTTCCCCTTTAGCGAGTGAATATAGATTACATACTGTTATTTGCAAACAACAGTTAAGACAATATTATGCTAAGCAATTTTCACTTTTTCGCATCCCATTCTTTTCAATTGCTCAATCCATTTATTGGCTACTTCCGGAAGAACTGTTTTGAGATGAGTAAGCGTTTCTTCACCACCAATGCTGGTTCGTTTGCTATTGCCCATGGTGTGGTAGGGCAATATTTCAATCCCTTCTAAATTTGGGTATTTTGCATCAAGGGCGCAAATGCCCTTAAAATGTTGTTCGGTATCATTAATCCCCGGAACTACGATACAACGCAGTATTATTGGGATCTCATGTTTATATGCAAGATCCAGGTTATCTAGTATGCGTTCGTTTGGAACTCCGGTATATTTCTTATGCTCTCCAGAGTCAGTAACTTTGTAATCGAAAAGAAAAACATCCACGACTGGCAAAATCTGTTTAAACTGCGTGGCAGAAACAAACCCTGATGTTTCAACACATGTATTTACACCCATCTCCTTACATTTTTTAAGGAGTTCAATCGTAAACGAAAGTTGAGCCAATGGCTCCCCTCCACTTAAAGTCATTCCGCCTCCCGAATTTGTGTAAAAATCGAAGTCGGCCATTATTTCATGCATGACATCTTCTACATTCATTTCTGCACCAATAATCTTTAGTGCATTGGAATTACATGCTTCAACACATTTTCCGCAAAAAGTACATTTATCGTATTCGATTGTATGTTTGCCATCAATAAGATGATGTACATCATCTTCGCACACTTTTTCACAATCGCCACATTGAGTACATTTATCGAAATAAAAAAACAGTTGGCGTTCTGCTTTGGTGGCTTCCGGGTTATGACACCAAATACAATCCAGCGGACATCCTTTTAAAAAGATGGTTGTTCGGATACCAGGACCATCGTGCAAGGATGCCCGCTGAATGTCGAAAACAATAGCTTTTTTGCTCATTTTTGAATAAAAAACTTAATATGTTTTACGACTCAGAATTTCCAATTGCACATCTCTGGGTAAATCAATATAACGTGCACTAAACCCACCAATTCGCACAAACAAGTCCTGAAATTTATCGGGTTCAACCAAAGCCTTTTCTAAATCATCATGATTAAGAACCGTAATCATAGCTTGCGCTCCACCTTTTTTGAAATAGGTTTTAACAATCGCATCAAATTTATCTTTGTCATTGCGAATAAAATCACTTCCAAAACGCATGTTTTGTACTGTTCCGGCATGAATATCGTGACGTGGTTTTACAAGCGAATTGACAAGTGCAGTTACCCCTTTTTTGTCGTTTCCACCAGCAGGAGTATTGGCGTTCGCCATTTCTTTACCCGCTTTACGCCCATCGGCAGTAGCGCCAACCCAGCGCCCAAGTATTGTATTTTGTTTGTTGTTGATAAGCACATTCAAATACCAATGTAAGTTTGTTCTTTCGCGTTGGTCGCGGATTTTGTTACACATAAAGTCGTGCAATTCGACCATAATATCATCGGCATACGAATCATCGTTTCCATATTTTGGGCAATCGACTAGCATTTTGTGTTCCTTTTCGTATCCAACAAAATTGCTATTCAAAGCTGCTATTAGAGTGTCAGCTGAAATCTTTTTCTCGTCGAAAACCATTTTTTTGATAGCAGTAAGACTATCCGCAGCATTTACACTACCAAACGATTCCAATGAACCACCCAAATAGCGAATACCACCATCGAAAATAGCTTTCCCACGTGCGATACAGTCGTCGTAAAGCATACTAAGGAATAAATATGGCGCATGTTTTCCCGATTCAACATATTCCAATTCTTCATGGTCTGCAAGAATTTCGATAAAGAAAGCCAACTGCTTTTTGAAAGCATCGAAAAATTCATCGAATGTTTTAAAATCGCACAAATCGCCAGTTGGCAGACCCAATCGTTTATCCATAATGTGATCGACACCATCACGAAGAGTAATATCCAAAGCTTTTAGCACATTCAGCGATCCGCTGGGTGTACCAAATCCCATATGGTCGATGGTTATTTCTCCGCATCCCAAAGGCAAATATTGTTCTGCATCCTCAAGTGGAACATTGTGCGCATTGGCAACGCTGGGAACCAATACATCGTCGTTATAAAGTAGCGGAAAAGTGTAGCCCTGACCAATAAGAGTCAAGGATTTTTCCATGAGTTCAGGATTCATTCCTTCGTAGAAACGTAGTGTTGTCTGAGGTAGAATGTCTTTACCATAAGTTCGCATGGTTTCAAGAACCAATAAAGCAAATCTGTCGGCATTGGCTTCATTTCTTCTGCCACGCCCCCCAATTATAACTCGACCGTCAACATCGCGGAACAAATCGATAATCAACCTCCAGAACGAATGCATCAACGATAATGCCTCAGTTTCTGAAATAACTCCATTATCAATGTCATTCACATAAAAATCACCCAAATAAACATCTACTCGACCAGATTCTAAGGAACCACACATTAAAGTATAAAGCCACGATAATTGTAGCGCTTCATAGAAAGTTTCAGGTTTTTGTGTTGCATTTTTATTCAGAACGTCAGCCAATTGATTCAGTTCTTCTACCCGTTTTGGGTCGGCAACTTTTTGTGCTTGTTCACGAGCTTGTTTTTCGTAATGGCGACACGAGTCAATAAAAGCATCCAAAGAAATAAGCATTCCTTCGAACAGTTTATAATCGCCGCCGGAAGCTTTTGAACTGTCTCGTTTCTCAGTAATTTCATTTATTAATCCAGGAATTCCAAGACGCAATAATTTTTCGTAATCCACAAAAACACCCGCCATACGGTAAATCGGATTTGCAATCAGAGGTTTGAAATTGTAGGGTAAGGAAACAATCTCGTCGCGAAATAATACCGGAAGCATTTTATCGGTAAAGGCTGCCTCTACTTTAGCTTTTGAAGTTTCTTTTTTCCAGAAATGAAGCATTTCATGCACTCCATCTCGTTGTTCAACCGGTATATTTCCCCGTTCTATGGCTTCAATTATTTTATGTTCGTGACAAAAATAACCGTAAGCTGCTCCGTTGGGTGCGTTATGCGGACTAAATCCAACCCAGCCCCAAAAGGTACGGCCAGCGAGTCTATCTTTTTCACCTATTTTATCGAGTACTGCCGGAAACTGCGCCTGATGGCATTTAGCTTCACGAATGGCAATATGTTCATTTATATTCTGCCGATAAGTTTCAGTAAAATTCAACTCCATCGAAAAATCATCAATCTTTTGCATGTCGAGTATATTCTAAATTGTTGTAAGATAAAGTTTATCTGTTAATTACACCATTTGAGTTGATGCGTTTATTTCCAGGCATTTTCTTTTACGTAAGCAATAATTTCGTCCACATTAGCATAAGCAACTGCTGAATACGTATCGGCAGCACCATAATATATTGCCATACGACCTGTTGCTCCGTCGGTAAGAACCGAAGTTGGAAAAATTACATTATCAACACTTCCTGTTGTTTCATAAATAGCTTCCGGGGTCATTATCGGAAATTGGCAGCGGTGAATAACTTTCCAAGGCTTATCTATATCGAGCAGAGCGGCCCCCATGCTGTAAATAAAACCGGAACAAGTATCGGCTACTCCGTGGTAAATTAACAACCATCCTTCGCTTGTTTCAATTGGTATTGGCCCTGGCCCTATTTTTACACGTTCCCATTTTCGTGGCCCACTTGTAAATACAGTTCTATGTTTTCCCCAATAGGTTAAATCCGGGCTCTGACTATAAAAAATATCGCCATAATTTACTGCCATTCCCAATCCCATTGGTCTATTAAGCATTGCAAATTTATCACCTATTTTTTTCGGAAAAAGAACACCATTTCGGTTATAAGGAAGAAATGGGTTTTCCAACTGATGAAAGGTTTTAAAATCTTTAGTCCAGGCCTGCCCGATTGTTGGACCATTGTAATTGTAGCACCAACTAATGTAGTACACATCGTCTATTTTGGATATTCGCGGGTCGTATGCAAAATTCAGTTCGCCCAGTTCAGGATCGGGTGAAATAAATTTAATTGGCTCTTCATCAAATTCCCAATTTAACCCATCATCGCTTGTTCCGAAATGCAAATAAGGTGTCATACAATGCCAGTCGGCACGAAAAACGCCAATAAATTTACCTTCCCAAGGAATAACACAACTGTTGTAAACCCCGCGTGCTTTTGGAAATGGATTTACATCAATAATTGGATTTGTGCTATGCCGCCATACAATTCCAGGACAATTATCAGGTTTCGGCTCCCATGGCATATTTGGCATTGGATTACTAATTAGTGCTGTTTTTTTCATAATCTATTGTTTTGTCAATTTATATTATTTTGAATAAAAAGCTAGCTGCTTCCCAGGCTAACTAATAGAATAAGCAAGATTACTACACCTGCCGCTGCAAGGCTTGAGATTATTACCCCAGCCCAATCCTCTCGGTTCCATTTTCGGAATTCCCAATTTGAATTGGGGAATAGTAACAAGTGTCTAAAACGGTTTGGGTTTGCTCTTGTTTGTTCCATTGCATGCTCATCATCTTCATGAGTTCCAACAACGGGTGTGAGCATTTTTCCGTAAAATTGATCCAGTCGTATTTTGTCAACAGGCAAGGTAAAATACGAGATCAACATTAAAATGGCGAATGGGAAAATTATGCGAAAAATAAAGGTAATCGTTTCATTTAGCGAATATGAATTTTGGGATAAATCCCAGCCACATAAATCGAGCGCAACTAATTCCACTTTAAGGTTTCCAAGTCCGGCCGTTTTTCCTTCTGTAAATTCTAAACCGTCGCTCCAGAAAATTGATTTTTTAGGGAGAAGTACCTTTTTATCAAATCTTTCGCCAATTTGGAGTAGTCCCGGGCAATCGCCTTCTGATAAACCGGCTGCATTTAAACGTTCCCATTTGGCGATTGCTTCATCCCTGAATTGAACATCCATTTCACTTGCCACATAATTCCGACTAACGGGAACTGCCAAAGTAGTTTTGCTTAAATATTCTGAAGTACGCACTCCTGAAAATGCCGGTATACCAAAAGGTAGGACTACTGTTGTTACAAACATAATAAGCATTGAAGCCCAAGCTCCTGCAGCATTGGAACGACGCCAAACCATTCCGAGCCAGAAACATGCGGCCAGAATAGCATTAAACATCATGGTCATTTTAAACAGCTCGAATATACCATGCGATATTGTTGCGAAATAGGCTGAAATAAACATATACAATGCTCCAAATATTCTACCCATTTTAATATAGTGAGCTTCCGTTTCATTCGGAAAGAATGGCTTGTAAAGGTTATTGGTTAACATGGCCGCAGCTGTTATCATAAATGCCGACTTAGCTGACATAAGCGCGGCGATAAGACATGCTATCATTAATCCAACCAATCCAAAACCTGCGGGGCCGAGTAAATCGCGTGTTGCATGTCCCCAAATGTAATCCGGATCCGCAATTTTTCCTCCGTATAATACCACTGTAAACAATGCCAAAAGACCCCATAATACGGTTGAATATCGTTTCAGCAACATGCCCGAAACAAAACCATATCGTGCGGTGTAATCGTCTTTTGCCGAGCCGCAAGCTGTTAACTGATTCGCCTGCACCGCTGTGGTTATCACAATCATTATTGAAAAGAACAAAATCCAGTACCAGCTAAATTCTATTAAGCTGGGCGATCCCCATAATTCAACAAATGACGCTGGCAAAACTTTATGAATTGTTTCGAATGATCCCATTGCTCCTTCGGCTCCATGCATTAAATTTATTTTCACCATGGCAAAAGGAATGAGCATTAAGGATAACACGATGGTAAATATTCCCTGCAACAAATCGACCATAAAAGCAGCTGCCAGCCCTCCAATACTCGCATAAAGAAGTGTTACTATTGCAACTATCCAGATAAGTGAATTCTCATTAATAAATGAGTATTCCTTTTTGGGATTCACCAATTGTAATTCAGATAGTTTTTCTTGTTCAATACTTGACAGTAAGGCAAAATCAGCAGCTTCCAGTTTTTCAAGTTCAAGTGCTTTATTGTATTCTACACGTTCAATTTTTGTTAATTCTGATTCCGGTTTTGCAGTAATTGCAGCAACTGTCTTCGCCATTGCCATTAATCCAAAAGCTCCTATCATTACAAAATAAATGCTTTGGCACATTACGTAAAAGGCAGCCATACGTTTCGAGCCATATCTTTCTTCAAAAAAATCGCCCATGGTAAGTACCCGTAAACGGCGATACCAAATAGAAGTCATCCAAAAAACAGGAAGGTTGATTAAGCCACCTGCTAACATCGCCCAAATACCCGATGCACCATTGGCATTTACCATGGTTGTGGTGGCAGTAACATTTTCTACTGAAGTGGCTTGTCCGTAGGCAGCAAAGGTTTGAACCAGTTTCCCAAATCTCCGGCCTGCCATAAAATAGTCCTCACTGTTTTTAATTCGTAGTGATGCACGTATGGCAATGTATATTATTACAATAAAATATATTAAGAGAACCGCAATGTCCCAGAAAGTTAATCCCCAAAATGAAAATTGTGTCATATTTTAGTTTTCTCTGTTTTATAATTTCTATTTATTTGAGAACTAATTCTCTGTATTCTATTCGTGTTTGTGTTGATTCAATCAACTCCCCACTTTTTATTTGCTTTTAGTCCCATTTTTAAAATTAGTTCACCACCCTCGTTAATATCACTATGATTGAAAAAAGGTGTATTCCATTCCTTACCATTTAATGTGGCCGATTGAATATATTTATTCTTTTCAGAAACATTTTGCGCCTTAATGGTAAATACTTTGCCATTTCCCAAACCAACTGTAGACTTTTCAAATATAGGACTACCAATATTATATGTTAGAGATCCAGGAGTGACTGGATAAAATCCCATTTGACTAAACACCACAAAAGCTGACATTCCGCCACCATCTTCATCGCCGGGAATACCCATTAAATCGTTGCGAAACCATTCGTGTAAGAGTTTACGAATACGCTTCTGAGTAAGCCATGGTTGCCCTGCATAATTATATAAATACGGTATATGAAACGATGGTTCATTCGCCATTGAAAATTGCCCAACGTTGCCCGTATGATCTGGTAATTGGGCATAAAACTCAAATTTACTTTTACCTAAGGGTTCATTAAAAGTAGCTTCAAGGTTTGCTATAAATTGCTCTCTTCCTCCCATAAGATCAATTAAATCTGGTATGTTGTGTGGAACATTCCATCGGAAAACCCAACCGTTATTTTCATTATAAAATTTTCGAGCACCTTGTCCACCCGAAAATCGATAATCGAATGGCATAATAAAATTGCCCTCACTATCTTTTGGATGAAAAAAACCAGTTTCAGCATTAAAAAGCTTGCGGTAATTAAACGAGCGTTCCAGGAAATATTTATGATCTTCTTCCTCGCCAATAATTTTTGCAATCTGAGACAAGCACCATTCATCGTAAACAGTACCGAGAGTTACGGGGACCGGTTTCCGATGACGTACATCTTTTACGGTTTCTTCTTCGTCATGGTGCAAGGAAGGGTAATAACCAAACTCCTTGTAAAATTGATCGAGCTCATTTGCTTTCAACCCAGACCATGGTGCTAATGTTTTTTCAGTAATTGCACCTTTACAGGCTAAATATGCTTTTTTAAGGTCAAAATCAGTTAGACCTTTTCTATAAGCATCCAATACTATAGCCACACCATGATTTGAGTTCATTCGTCGACTATCACCGCTAACTTCTGGAAATGTCGGCATCCAAAACTCATCCATCTGTTCGGCCATACGAATATAGGATTTGATGATATCAAGTTCCATCTCTTTTTCGGTTAGGCACCTTAATGGATGAGCAGCACGGTAAGAATCCCAAAGCCCATCATCGGTATAAAAAGGCGTTCCTTCATCGTCGTGAACCTTTCCATCAAATGCACTAAAATACTTCCCATCTTCTGAAATGCAAACAGGACGATCGTAGGTTCGATAACTGGAAGTGTAAAATACTGTTTTGTCATCGTTACTCCCCCCCTCAACCATGATTTTACTCAATGCTTTATTCCAAAGTTCGCGACCATATTGGGTTACTTTATCTTTGTTATAATTGGGTATTTCGCGATATAGATTTGCTTTTGCCTGAGCCTCGCTAATATAAGACACAGCATATCGAACTTTGATTTGCTTTGTGTTGCTGCTAAACTGGATGGCTATACAATTATTTATTCCTTCAGCTTTGCTTGCTGTTGATATTTCGCCATTAGAAAGAATACCTGCTTTGTCAGCGGTTTGTTCTGTTTCCAGGTGTAAATACACTTTTAAGGTGTCTCCAGTAATTGCATTGGTCACGAGTTGATATCCTGTAACCACACCCTTATTTATTTCAATTTTGCCATCAGGGTTATTTACTAGCAGGTATTTATCATCCGTATCAGCAAAATCCATGTAATAGATGCCTGATTGATGCGAAACCCCGTATGAAATTTCAATATTTTTATCGTCTAAAAAAATATCCCAGGAATAGGGAGTTACCTCTTCCTGATCGTAACTATAGTTGTAAACCGGTAATAAATTTATATTGTTTCCTGAAACGGGACTAATATTGAAAGCAGAGTTACCTCTATGACACATAAGCATAACAGGAAGCCCATGCATTTTATCCGTTGTATAATCATGACGCGCTGGAATAACCCGCAACATACTATTGGGCAAGTGAACGGTTGGAAATGTTGGCACCAGCAAATGACTGATATTTCCCATGTATGGATTTACATAGTCCACAGGAGTCAAACTGTGTTTTTCGGTATTACATGAACCTAAACACAATAGTATAATAGTAAAAAATAGTAGATGTATTTTCATAAATATTGCTTGTTATACTTAAATGTAAAAATGTACATATTTGAAATACTGAGAAAATACTATTTTATCATTTTATGCCTTATACAAAAAGCTGACCTCATTTCAGATGCAATATTCATCAGTTATTTCTTCAGTCAAAATAGCTATCCCAAACATTTCTGGATTTTGGCAAATATATTTCCGGTGCCATTTCAAATTTGAAATTCATTATTCCCACATCTCCTGAATATTTCAATGATTTAGCTTTTTTTACAAGAGTAATACTTGCCATATTTCAACTTACAATTTCTATTCTGGCGGAAAGGTGGCAATTATTTCCATTCCCAAATCTGACTCAAATTTGACTGCTCCAGTTTGACAAGGCACAAAAAATTTAGAACCTTCATTTACTGGAAAGGTTTGCCCATTAACTTCAATTTCACCAAATCCTTTTGTAACAATTCCGATGTAGAATGAGGCAGCTTCTTTTACGTAACTATCCTCTATCTTAATTCGGTTGACTTTAAAACAGTTAGTTTTCTGCTCATCAATTAATATATATTCTGAGCTTGTATTTTGCGTCTCCAATAAGCGAGGTTCGCAAAAAAATTGTTCTTTAATTTTTTCTACAGGAGTGGATTCGTAGTTGAATATTGAAAGGGCAAAATCGATACCCCTATTCATAAACCTCGATTCCTCCGGCAATACATAACCGCCACGTTCAAACTCTATCCGAACGGCAAAGTCTGTTGGCTCCATAATCTCTATCATAAAAACTCCTTCGCCAATGGCATGCGGCATTCCACCCGGAACCATAAAAACATCACCTGGTTTTATTGGAATCTTATCAAAGCAAGAGAGAATGTCATCACTATTTTGCTCCTCAATCATTCGTTTAAACTCCTCTTTTGTCGGCGGATTTTGAAACCCCATATAAATATAAGGTTCCTTTACGTCTTCGCGAATACTTAGTATTACGTATGCTTCTGTTTTGCCAGAATTACTATTAAGGTACTTTTGAGCAAACGGTATGGTTGGGTGACATTGGATGTGCAGGCGAATTGCCGAATCCAGAAATTTAAGTAAAAACTGAGTGTTCGCACCATATTTCTTCACGTGTTCCGCTCCAAGCATCAACTCCGGTTGTTTTTCACAAAGGGCTTTTAGACTTAAGGTTTTATCATCCAGCGTTACTTTCGATAATCCTTCTTCGGTTAGATGTTCGCGACCTTTATTCACCGCACGTGTGGTTGAACCAATCCAATCTTCAGGAAAATGTGTATCCTCAGGATTTTCACGACCTTCCATTGTGTCCAGCTTTTTACCGCCGGGATAAGTTCTCCAAACCCGATTCGACTCTAAAAATAATATATTTGGAATGTTCATATGTTTTAAAATTAGAACCAAGACACAAGAATCAAGACGCAAGACAAGATTTTAACTCTTCTCCTCCCAATTTAAATACGGGACAAGTTGCGTGTTTAAACTCGTTAATCATGGCTATTTTATTTTTTTATCCTGTTATTAGTTGAATTACGCCTTTAATACCCATTGATGATGTGATGATTGAAAAAATAAGGACAGCAATAAGAAACAGATTTACGCCCAGTGAATTCTTTTGTTTGTTCATCAAATCCTTGCGATTACCAAGATACAAAATACAGGCAATTGTTACAGGTAAAATAATTGAATTAAAAGCCTGTGAAACAATCATTACAAAAATTGGTTTTGCACCAAAAACGGGTACAATTAAACCCAGTAATGAAATTAAAAGTACCATTACACGGTATCGCGGAAGTGTCATTTTGCGTTCGCTTTGATTATAGTCGCAAAGTAACCACGGTAACATTAACACATTTGGAAATTGCGAGGATACACCAGCAGATATAATTCCTATGGCAAATATTGAAGTGGCAAGTTTTCCGGCTAAAGGTTCGAGCATGGTAATCATTTGTGAGGCATTTGAAAGACCAATTCCTTCAGCATAAAGCGTTCCCGCTGCTGCAGCCATAATTGCAGCACTAATTACAAACATCATACTCACAGCAAAGATGGCATCGTTACGCTGCTTTTTTAAATCCTTAATTGTCCAACCGGCTTCTTTAACCAAAGTAGTTCGAATAATAAACAATCCTGAAAAAACAGTGGTTCCTACCATTGATGCAATCACAAGAAAGGGACTATTTCCCTGCCCCTCAGACACCTCTGGAATTTGTGGAATCATACCTTTCAATATGTCGATTGGAGGAGGCATCATTATAAAAAAGTTAAGCAAAAAACTTGCAGCCATTACTGCCACAACAACTGCCAAAGCCCTTTCAAAAAATTGTGTTTTTCCATTCCAGAAGATGAAGTAAACCAGCGAAACAAAAAATCCAGCAAAATATATTGGAGATATTCCACCATCAATTATGGTTTTCGACCATTCGAAACAAATGTCGGCAACAATACCCATAACACCAATAACACTACCCGAAACACCTGCTGTTAGGGCTACAATAAAAAATATCCCCACACCCGGATGGATGTGTTTACGAAAAGCCTGCAAGGCAGTTTCTCCGGTTGTAAGTGTATATTTTCCGTAAAGGTTAATTAGGAAATAAGTGGTAAAACACGATGCTATAATTGTCCAAAGCATTGACATACCATAAGTTGCTCCTGCCTTTGCCATTGCCGTTACACTTCCTGTTCCGATATTAAATCCGAGTAAGAATATACCGGGAAGAATCAGTGCCAGGGTTTTGGCAAATTTTTGTTTAAATGTAGTGCTCATATAATTAGTTCTGTTTTGAATGGTTTTAAATTTTTGATTTCGGTAAACTCTATTTTTGACTTACAACTTGTGGTTTATCAAATCTTTTGCTGAATGCTTCATCTCGATGCAAATCTTCAAATGGTGATTGTAATGCTTCTGCTTTTCCTTCATTTCCAACACTCATGGCAACAATACGCACAAATCGAGAGTCGGGTAAAGTTATACTTTTTGTACCTTCAGGCATCTCCAGACGATAAGCAAATAAATAACTGTATTCATAAAGTGCATCTCCTGTTGGTCTGTGATGGTGGGAAGCAGCCCATGCAACACGCTGGTCGCGAATAAATCCCGGTTGAATTGTTTTTAAATCGTTTCGCATTGAATAAGATAATTCAGCAACATAGCCTTCAAATTCTCTTTTATCCCATAAGCCTAAATAGCCTGACCAAGCTCCAATTGTCAAAGGGAATTCTTTATCGCCAGCTTTGAAAGTTACATCGGTATCTACATCAGCTGCAGCTAAAATATGTAATACTTTGGTACCCTCTGGCAAACTCACCTCCTGTCCCATACATTCAACTGCGTTGTATTCTGTTAAGCCGCGAGGGCCAATTGAGAAAGCAACATTACCCATTATAATTTCATCGTCAATCATTTCACCCGGATAAGTTCCGCCTTTTCCATCAAAACTACCCCGATGCCCTTCTTTCCTTGACCTGCGTTCTTCAAACAGCTCTTCATCATAACCATCTTCCACGTTGTTGTTATAACTTATTACATCGGCATCGTATTTTAATGCTATCGGCTGTGTTAATATTGGCATCGCTTCAGCTCCAGATATTTTCAATAAAATAGTTTTTAACTCGTAAGGACCGAAATCCAAATTCAATTCACCTTTTTTTACAGCAAGCTGTTTATCAAGCGGACGTTCGGCACCATCAAGTAATTCGGCAGCTTCGATTGGCAATTGTGCCGAAAGTTTGACTTTCTTGCAAGCTGTTCCATTTAACTCCTGCAAACGAACAACAACGCCTGTTCCGTTTTCAGCCATTTTTACAGCTTGAATATTAATCTGGTCGCTATTAATGTTCATTAATGAGAACGAACTTCCATTTCCTTTATATTTTGGAACGGCAAATGCGGCAGGACGTTGTTCAAAACGCATGGCCTCCCAAGGGGTTTTTCCATCACGCCAATCGCCTTTGTGTCCTGTAACTGCATAGGTAAACTCGTGACGTCCCCAGTCTTGCCATCTCTGCTCACTCATGCTTCCATCGTCTAATACTTCTTGCTGACTATCCTTTGTATCAGGACCATGAATTAATGTAAGGCGAATGGTGTTGTCATCTACTTTATCGCTACCATATTTATAACCCGATAAAATTGAAACACCGTAATCCTCTTTGCTATCGGTTAAATCGAGCCAAGCATGATGAGGGACTTCGTATTGATTTTCTGTGCGATTTCCGCGCTTGATTGTACCCAAATCCACATTATAAGTTGCTTCGGGTGCGCTGGCAGTAAAATGAAATACAGCCTTAAGTAAAGCTCCACGACTTTTCCAATCAACCAAATTATCTACTTCTACCCGACTTCCATCGTTTCCGGAATAAAGCCTTATTCTTTGTGTGATAAGCGAACCCTCATTTTCACGAACTACTTCGATGGCAACACGAACCGGCCCCTGTTCTACAACCTTAACTGAAATTGGATTGGCAGCTACACTTCGTGCCGGTTTTTTCGAGTCTTTATAGTAGATACGCCAGGCAGGTTTTGTACCTGGGAAATCTTCGCCAAATTCAAGTTGAATAGGTTTTTCCAGCAATTCTCGCTTTAGTCCTTTATTATAAATACTTGAAATATCGCCGTTATCATCAATTGTTACCTTATAAATTTCGTTTTCCAGATATCCATCGCGAACAACTAATTCGGTTTCTTTCTTTTGTTGTGTTCCTTCCCGGAATGAAAAAACACTTCCACCAATAGCAGGAAGTTCTGCCTGAAACAGCACACGTTTTTTTCCATCAAATCCTGATGTGATTTGCGAAGGAACTTCTTTTCCTAAAGCATCAAATACTACGATTGATTCTGACTCTGCCAAATCTTCAGGAATTGTTGCTTCAACATAATCGTTACGGGCAATGGATAGCGGATTAAAAACCACAACTGGAACACCATGTACATCAGTATTTAAGGATTTTGCTAATGTTCCGATGGCATCTTTATAAACTCCTGCAAACTTGTTCAATGCAATTATACCATCATTCCATCCTTGCTCGTGTGCCTTTGGAATGGATGTTCCGGGAAGATTATCGTGAAACTGATTGCGAAGCACAAGTTCCCAAGCTTTGTTAATTGATTTATAAGGATAATCAGAACCTTTCAATAAGTGTGCAGAAACAGCGGCACGCTCCGTCGCATCTGCCAATAGTTCGGCATCGCGGTTCAATTTTTTTGTATAAGCCTGCGAAGTCAATACTCCGGTTGAATGTTTAACAAGCAATAAATCTTTTTCCCATAACGGAAATTTTTCAGCCTGCTCATCTGTAATTGCATTAAACATGATGTCAGCTTTACCAATTACAACATTAACAGGGCCATCAGACTGGCTCATTTTCTCCATGTTTTCGAGCGATATTTTTTGAACAACTCCGCCCCGGTCAGCATTATTTGCATCGCCACCACCAATATAAAAATAGTCGATAGGAAGACCAATTTCCTCTTTGTTTTTCTGTAAACGTTTCAGGGTTTCTTCGTGAGTATTATACACATTCTCATGAGGAGTAGCATAGTTTCCTGCATTCAAAGCTGCAATAACACCCTTCCCATCGGGGCCAATCCAACGACCAATATTAAATGGAATTCCGTTTGCCGATTCCCAGGTTAACTTTTGCGTTGAGAACCCTTTAACACCGCAGTGGTGCAATATTGAAGGCAACGCCCATGAGAATCCAAAACAATCAGGAATCATGTATTCGTAACTCACTCTATCAAATTCATTTTGAAAAAACTGCGTTCCCATTAAAATTTGACGAATTATAGATTCAGATGTTGGAACCAACACATCGTTCTCTACCCATGAGGTGCCACTTGGATACCAGCGTCCTGCTGCTACCCATTTTTTAAGTTCTTCATATTTTTCAGGATAATACTCCTTCATCATTTGGTAGCGGCTTGCCCCCGACCAATTAAACACATAATTTGGGTACTCCTCAAAGGCCTCAAAATTATCATCCAAAGTGTTTTTCAAAAAATCGCGAATAGTTTGTGGGTATGACCAGCGCCAAAAATCATCGAGGTGTGTATATGGAACCGCAAATAAAGTTGGTTTTGTAAGGTCAATTGAACTTGGGTCAATGGGCTCAACACTTTTAATTTTTGAATCGGACGTCTGTGCGTAAACCGTCCCAGTTATCAGGAAGCTTAACAGACAAGCTACTAGAAATTTATTTAATACGTTATTCATTTTCATATTTATAATATTTCACTTTTAAGACTGGCACTATTTTCTCTTTGGCATTTCTTTTGAAAAAGGAATTTCACCCCGAAGCATTTTACCAGCCATACTGGTTAACCACAAATAATGGTCGCTGGGAACTTCTTTATCAATGGGAATAAAAATGCTTTTTCCAACCGGAACTTCATGAGCACATTTCATAATTGATGTTCCCTCATCAATTTCGTCAAACATGGCGACATAAATCATTTCTGCTCCGCTTTCAATGGCACCTGCAATTTGTTTCCAATAGAATTCACCTTTGTTTCTTGGAATTTTATTTGATTTATCCCCTTTCATATTGTGCCACGAAAATCCAGGAAAAACGGTTGGAGCATATGATTTACCATGCTCTTTGCACCACTTTACGTCATCAATAATATTTTCCTGTCGGTAGGCTTCGTAAGTTTCTCCGTTATAACGCCCAACCAGCCACGGGTGCACAATATCGGACTGCTCAATTACTTCATGTAAACGTGGGTCTTTTCGGGTATCGGAACCAAGCGTTCGCCATCGCGAAGGAATACCCAAATGAATTGAACATCCACCATAAACCGGGTCATTTTTGAAGAAATCCATGATGTCAAATATTTCGGGAATATGACCATGTTCTCGTCCACTGGAACTAATTCCCCAAAAGGCAACCAAAGGTTTTTCGTTGTGAAACAAGTAGGTTGTTTTATCTCCCTGATTTGTTAGCTGAAGGTCATCCACCAAATGTTTCCAATCCTCCATAACAAGTTTGTATTTGCTGTCTTCCATGCTGCCAATGTCATACATTAAACAAATGGCAACTCCATATTTATTGGCAGCTTTAATTGCCGATTTTAAAACTTTGTCGTTATGATTGATTCTGTTTTTGCTTGTCAAGACAGAAAAGAAACGCTGCATAAATACGCCGTCAATTCCATATTCTTTCATCCAACGGAAATGTAAATCAACGGTACTTTCATCAAATGAACTAAAAACATAAGCCGATGAACCATCGGCAAATTTGAATGGAGTTTTATATTTTACCTTGTATTCATCCATTTCGGGCCAGTAATCAATTGTACATCTGCCATCTTCAAATTTTCCGCCTTTGCTGTAATGTGTCCAACCTCTATTTGCACCATCGCCTTCGCAGTTGAACCAACCTTGATAACCGGCCATTATCAAACCTTTGTAAGTCATGAACTTACTTTTTGTGGCGTGTTTGGTTTGCGCTGTTGCAAAACCAACTATTAATAAAAGAATAAGTCCTGTTAAGAAGTATTTATTTTTCACAATTGTTATTTTAATTCAGGGAAATGCTGTTCAACGACTTCCCCCGTTTTGAATAATATCATTAAGTTTTATTTTAAGTTCGGCTACTTTTTCAGGATTTTCCAGCGACAAATTTTTTAATTGTTGCGGGTCTTTACCTAAATTAAATAATTCAACTTTTTCTGAATGTTCCAAAACTCCTCTTTTAATTCGGAACCACTCTGGCTCTCTCGATTCGTTCCCATTTGGTGTTTCCAGCAAAACCCAGTCACCATCGCGAATGCCCATGTTTCCTTTTGTTGAATGATAAATTATAGGCACCCTTTCGATTATGCTTGATTCTTTTTCTGACAATAAGGGCAATAAACTAAAGCTATCTTCTCCCTGGTCGTCTGACAACTGCGCCCCCGTTAATTCGGAAAAAGTAGCCATTAAATCGGTCAGGCATATTGGCGATTCGTTTGTGGTATTTGGATTAATTCTACCCGGCCATTTTACAATAAAAGGCACCCGGTTTCCGCCTTCCCAGCTATCGCGTTTGGCACCGCGCCAATTTCCCATGCTATAATGGTTATATTCCTTAATTCTATCGTAAGCAATGGACTCAGGGCCATTATCAGAAGAAAAAATAACAATGGTATTTTTAGTTAAATGCGAATCGTCAAGCGCTTTAAGCATCATCCCGATATAATGGTCAATTTCATATACAAAATCTCCGTATTTACCGGCTCCTGATTTCCCAATGAATTGTTTGTTAGGAACAATGGGCTCGTGTGGACTTGGAGGGTCCCAATAAATGAAAAACGGTTTATTTTTATCCAGCCCAAATTTGGGATTCTCATTTTTACCTGCATAGGTTTCAATGTATTCACAAACCTTCATTGCACTCTCGGGCAGCCATTGATAAGGGTCTTTTTCGGTAAGTGAAGTATCAACAGGAAGACCGTTTTCAAACTGATGTTTTGCATCGCTTATTATCGAAGTACCTGGTGCTGGAAAAAGAAATGTTAAACACCATGAATAATCGAAGCCAAAAAGCTGGGAACCCAGCAATCGTTTATTCGGAAAATCGTACGCCTCCTTTGTTCCGGGTTTCATTCCAGCTTTAACGGCATCAGAATAATTATGCCGGAGACCCCATTTGCCAAACTGAGCAGTATTGTAACCGTTGTCTTTCAATAAAGAAGCGAGCGTCAAACGTCCTTCTTCAATAAAAGTGTCTCTAAACTTAGCCCCGTTTCCTATGCCACCTTCTCCTCTCCGCCAGGGATAACGACCTGTTAATAAACCATATCTACTCGGGCCGCAAATTGGTGCCGGCGAGTGGGTGTTGGTAAACCTAATTCCTTCAGTAGCTAATCGGTCGATGTTTGGTGTTGGAATCTTTGAGTCAGGATTAAAACACTGAGGGTCGCCATATCCCATATCATCTAAATAAATCAGCAGAATATTTGGTTTTTCATTTGAATCTGGTTTAGAAACACCATTACAGCCACTCGAAATAGCAATAATCAAAAATAGCAACAAGCTCAAAATATTTTGTATTCTCATTTTTTGTATTCGATTAACTTCGATTTAACTTCCAGGCACTTTAGCATTCTTTCCCCACTCTTTGTTCGGTTTTTCCGAAAGGATAAGTTCCAAGGTACCGCCCTCCATAATTTTAGTGTGTGTTATAAATGGAGCATTTATTTCCGTGCCATTTATAAAAGCCTTTTGAATGTATTTTTTTGTTTTACTGGCACCTTTTGCAACTACTGTGAACGAATTGCCATTCGTAAGATTGATAGTGGTTTTTTCGAATACCGGGCTGGTAATATTGTAAAAAGGCAAGCCCGGTGTTACCGGATAAAGTCCCATTGACGAGAATACCACAAAAGCACTCATTCCGCCACCGTCTTCATCTCCGGGAATTCCAAAGATGTTGTCTTTAAACCAAACATCCAGCAAGAAGCGTGTGCGTTTTTGCGTTTTCCACGGTGCTCCAAAATAGTTGTACAAGTAAGGTATATGAAACGAGGGTTCGTTTCCCATTGAAAATTGACCTACCATACCGGTTGAATTTGAACCATCTACATAAAAATATTTTTTCTTCATACCCAAAGGTTCTCTGAATAATTGGTCAAGACGTTCTTCTGCAGCTTTTTTGCCGCCTAACAATGTTTTCAAACCTTCAATATCGTGTTGCACTTCCCATGCGTAAGTCCAGCCGTTATTTTCATCATAATACTCGCGGTATCCAAGCCCACCATCCGATTTAGGATTTATCATTATCCAATCGCCTTGGTCATCTTTGGGCATAAACAATCGACTATCGGTATGCCACAGGTTTTCAAAATTCGTGGCTACCTTCGAAAACCTATTATAATCCTCTGGCTTTCCCAACTCTTTTGCCAGTTCCGCTAATGTCCATGCGTTGTAACTGGCTCCCAGCGTAACTGCCACGGCCTGTCTTTTCTCAAAGTCATCAACCATTGGCTCTGTCTCTTCTTGTCCGGGGCGCAAAGCAGGAAAATATCCATTTTTATGATAGAAATCGTCAATGCCTTGTTTTGGTTCTCCCCCTCGCCAGGGGATAAAAGTCGCTTCGGTAAGGTTTTTCTTAATTCCCTCATAGGCTTTTTCAATGTCATAATCGCGCAAACCTTTACGGTATGCATCAATAAAAAGAGCCGATGAATGATACGAATTCATCCTTTTAGTATTACCAATGAGTTCAGGAAAAGTTGGCATCCATGCACTTTGTTCGTACATTAACACGAATGAATTTAGCATATCATTTTCCATTTCAGGAGCGAGAATAGTGCGCAAAGGATGGTGGGCACGAAAGGAATCCCAAACCCAGTCATCGACATAAAACGGGCGTGTACTTTCGTGTACTTTACCATCGTAAGCACTGTAATATTTACCACCTTCGTTAATGTCAATCATACGTTCGTAGGTACGGTACAGTGCAGTGTAAAAGGTTCTTTTCTGAGCTTCAGTTCCACCTTCTACTCCAATCTGATTAATAACCTTTTCCCATTTTTTCTTTCCTGCTATAACCAGTTCGTCGAAACTGTCGGCGGCTAATTCTTTGTCGAAATTTATTTTTGCCTGTTCGTAACTAATGTATGAAACAGCATATTTTATGAGCACTTCAGACGAATTGTTTTCATTTAAAGAAATTGAAAACTTCTTGCCATCGATATTAAAAAGGGCATCTTCAATTAATTGATTTTTTTCGTTGGTAATTTTTCCATAAACGAATGCCTTCATTTTCCGAGTCACCGGATTCGTTCCTTTGGTCGTGTATTTTATTTCCTCTTCTAAAGTGAACGAAGCACCATTACTAACTACACCTTTCATCTCACCACTTCCTTGAATGAGAATATTTTTCTTTTTGTTTGCAGGAAAATCGATTTTATAAATTGCACATTTTTCCCCAGGTGTGAAATTCACACTGATATCATCATCAATTAAATACGTTGAATAATACCAGGGGCGCACAACTTCCAGGTCGTGATCGATATTCATCTTTTGTTTCCACGATGAATTGGTAATGTCGCCAAGACTAACCTTCATTTGAAGAATGCCTTTTGCCCGGTGCGTAACAACTTGTAAAGGAAATGCATCAATCTGGTCCGACAGGTAATCATACTTTACCGGAAACATTCTTATCATTTGATTTGGCAAATGCATGGTAGGATAAGTAGGAACCAGAAATTGCGCGACATTCCCAATTTTGGGGTCAATATAGTTGGTAACATCTTCCTTTACGCAGGATGAGATTATTGAATAAATGGCGACTATTGCAATTAGTATATTTTTCTTCATTTTAATTGGCTTGATATAATTTAAGGAATCGATTCATTTTTTAGGTTTAATATTATTTGAGTACAATTTTTTTTGCTTCTGCAAAATTACCAGCGTGCAACCTATAGAAATAAGTTCCGCTGGGCAGGTTCGCTCTGTTAAATTCAACTTTGTATTGCCCCTCCGGCTTTTTCGCATTCACTAAAGTAGCGAGTTCCCTGCCTGACAAATCAAACACTTTTAGAGAAACATAACTTCTTCTTGGAATTGTGTATTCAATACTTGTGGTAGTATTTACAGGATTTGGATAATTTTGAGATAAAGAATAGGATGGATGTAAGTTACGTGTGTTAGTAAATACTGCGGTGACTGTGGTATCATTAAACAGGCTACAATATTTTTGCTGACACCATTCATTCAATTCATCCGAACAGTTAAAATCGATTACTGTTACCGTATTGTTGCCGCTACTTTTATCATCTAATTTAGGTTCGCGTTCTTCGTCAGGATGATAAACTATTATGTTACAATTATGTCCTCCTCTGGTGTTCACATCTATTTTATTCTCGAAACATATCACAGAACCAGTAACACTTTCAATTAAATTATGTGTAGAGCTGTTGTCGTTTTCCATGCCTAATCCACCAGCCCAGGAATTGTCGTTTCCCTTACCGGTTAAGCCATTGTTTCCATAACAAACGATGTCCACAACATTGTCTTTAATAATACCTGTTTCTGCATCATCCTTGTTTCTGAACATTACGCCACTACCTTGATTGTCATAACAAACCGCCTGGATAAAATTGTCGCGTATAATGGCTCCCGGGCAATTCGACGAGATATCAAAACTAAAGCCAGCACTTTTTATACTTCCATATGCAACACAGTCGATAAACTGATTGCCTATAATATGTGCACCCACGTCTCGATTATTGGAGTAGCCTTCTTCGCGAGCATACATTCCAAAACCGGGTCCCATATTATTTGAAGCAATACACCTAATAAATGTGCTATTTTGACATTTGGGAGTCCATCCATCGCTTCCCCCCTGGTCGGCAATACAATCAATCCATGTGTTATGATGTCCAACATCGGTTAGCGCATTTCCTCCATCTTTTTCAACTTTCCCTCCTGCATGTCTTCCGATTACTCTTTCTACTTTATTGTGATGACTGGCAGCTCCAAGAGTAAAACAATCATCTGAAGCATCTTCCACAGTAAAATCATGGAAATAACAATCTTCAGCAAAAACCATATTTACTTGTCGTACCCTGGGAAGTCCGGTTGGCCTGCCATTAAAATCACCATTCCCATAAATTATACCCCCTGAAAAATTAATATTTTTTGCACCTTCACGAGTTGCAATCGCGGTTTCCCGGCTGTTGTCGAAACCATCATACCGTAGTCCATAATCATCGAGCATCGAAGCACTATTTTTAGCCAAAGTAAGTGTGCCATTCAATATCCAGGTAAAATCAGACACGAGGTATATAGTTTTCTTATGAATAAAATCGCCATTTAACAAAAGTGTGTCACCAGCATGTAAACCATCCAGAGCAGTTTGAATTAGGTTTGTATCGTCGGATGTTCCCGAAGGCGTTATTACAACTGTTGCTGAAAATACCCTACTTATACTTAAGCAGAATATGATTACAGAAATAAGGTAGATTTTCAGATTCATTCTGTTATTGTTATTAATTGTTGATTTAAGAGATGTTAAATGAAAAGCAATTCATTTTGACATCAATCTTCAACAAATAAAACATTCGGCAATTAATGGATAATTAACAAGAGCAATAACAGAATTAATATTTGAAGGAAAAGAATGTATTTGTGTAAAAAAGAGGGGGTTTTGAATATTATAGAGGATTAACTACCTACTTATTTCAAGAATATCGACAAAGGACGTTTCATACTCCTGGTCGTACATTATCTGATATTCCTTGAAAAATTTCTCATAGGTCACTTTTGCGTGACTATATTTCCCCATAGAATGATGAGCTTTACACTTTAATATCAAAGCATCTTCATTAATAATGTCGAAATTAAAAATACTGTCGGCTAAATGAATAATAAAATCAGCTTCTTTTTTAATGTCACATGTCCAGGCAAATCCAACAAGTGTGTTTATAATAGTGTCTGAAACGGTAGCTTTGAATTCATCCAACCAATCGTAATGAACATTTCCAAGGAAAGCTCCTTTTTGCGCTATATTTAATAACTGATTTACCTTTAGTTTAGTAAGATTAGTTTTAGATGCGGTAATTTTTAAAAAATCAATATAGTCGCATTTAATTTTGGGGTCATTAAAAATAATTTTCCAGTAACCCGTTTCATTTGAGAGTTCACAAGAACCAATCTTTTCGATAAGCGTTCGTAACTTTCGAATATTTACAGCTCTGTTATTTCTGGCACTTTGAACTGATTTATCGTGCCATAAAACCTCAGTAATTTTTTCAATAGATATTCCTTTATTGTTTTTGAATGTGTGTAACAATATCAATAACAATAATTCTTTCAGAAGTTTTGAAAATTTACTGGTAACATCCTCTGAATCTTTATCGAATACCTGAAATCCTCCAAAAAAAGTCAGCTGATAATCAATTTGTCCATCAATATCGAATGAATTGTCCGAATCAATAATTGGAGTTCTGTCCTCAACAATAGTTGTTTCCGTTTGTACACTTACACCCTTTTTTCTTCTTCTAATAAAAATCCAGATTACCAGTCCTGAAAGAAAAATAATGGTCAAAAGAAGATATAGGTACGTTGAGGTTTTTTCATTCTTAACTTCTACCGATTCTCTTACTAATTCATTTGGCGGATAATTTAAGGAAAGAATTTTTACTTCCGTTTTTCCTGATTCATTCAAATAGGATGTGTAAGCAATAAGTTTTTCCTGCTCGGATGAATAGAATAAACTAATAAACGACTTAATGTCGTGGAAGGTAATAGGAATTTTATTCCCTACAAATTCAAGCACCGGAGAATCAAGGTTTCCCCGAATTAATTGAATATCTGGATTTGTAATAGTTTTATCTAAAACCAAAGCGTAATAATCACGATTTTGTTGGTCTATCATAAAAGAATTACCAACCAACATATTATCTATAACATGTGGTAAATCATACTTCTTTATCCACAAACTGTCTTTAATGGAATAGGCTAACAAATCGAAATAGCTATGTGGATTTATTGATTGGTTACCGGTAACACTACCAAAACCTCCCAAAATATAAACGGTGTCGTTCAATAAACCCAAGCCACTCATATATCTTGGATAGAAAATAGTATCGTTGGTTGGCAAATCGTTCCAAG
This sequence comes from uncultured Maribellus sp., assembly GCA_964476535.1. Taxonomy (GTDB): domain Bacteria; phylum Bacteroidota; class Bacteroidia; order Bacteroidales; family Prolixibacteraceae; genus Draconibacterium. The sequence continues at coordinate 1,360 of CAYZBC010000002.1, read as the reverse complement.
TATTATTGGTCAAATCTATTTTCCTAACCTCGCTATTATATGCATGTCTTCCGTATCCACCAAATGCATAAATCGAATTATCCATTGCATTGTAGAAACTATTGTGTTGTTTGTACCTTGTTCTGTAATCTGCAATAAAACCAATGTTATTCCATTTCTGAGTTTCAATATCTAAAATATAACAAGGTCCACCATCCACCTGATAACAGTATATTTTATTATCGGTAGGATTATAAATTATCCGATGACTGCTTGATAAAAACAAGGGCTTGTTTTTATATTCTATTCGCTCGGTACTATTGCTATTTACTGAATAAATATAATATTCATTATTACCCAGCATAAATATCCTACTATTTTTATCATCAAAAGCAACAATCAAATTTCCATCAATTTCCTCATTAAAAGTGTTCTGCCACTCCTGATGGCTTGTACTTAGCCATTCAGGATTTTTCACTTCTGCATTTTTATTTTTTACCCGATCTGCAGCAATATTGCCAACATTCTCATCCAAACGCCATTCACGTTCTACATGACCTTGTTCAACTATTTTTACGTCGCGAATACACATTGAAGGCACATCAGTGGTTTCAAATCCCGGATGGTTGTTTAAGCCAAATACTATTTTGTACGAATCCTTATCCTTAAATCCGATATTATTCTGAACATAAAATGTGTCGGGAGTATAGAATATTAACTTGTCTTCTTTTGTAATAAATTTAATGCGTAATTTAATCCAATTGTCAATTGCATTTTCAGGATAATCAACTGGAATTAACGAATTGCTTTTACCAATAACCATATTCAATATGGGATAAGGACTTGGTGTACTTATTAAATCAACATTTATATTATCCTGATTAATTATTCTAAAAACATATCCAAATATCGATTTAGGTTGACTTGCTATAATTTTATAATCAAATGAAATCTCAAACTCATTTTCAAGATTCAGCAATTTGTTGGGAGTTAAATCCAGACCGGTCCTTTGTTCTATAGGTACATCGTGATTTTGAAATTTAAGACCATAAGTTTGTGAATAGGCAAAATGAGAAAAAAGAACAAACCCAATTACAAATAAAAACAAGTATTTTAAATATTTTTCTTTTTTATACATGCAATAGTTAGTTCAACGTATATATTAGAATTTGATAATTTAACCTCAAGGAGTAATACTACAAATTAAAATAGAATAAATCAATAAATAGACTTCTAACATAAAAAACGATCTCGAATTGTTATAATTTGAACAATCTGGAATTACCTTACACTTACTACCAAAGTATAAGCAATTTGCATCCGTTCTCAATTTACAGGAATATTATTACGGCATAACGACCAAAAAAAGGGAGCGAAGCTC
>CAYZBC010000001.1:0-70216 GCA_964476535.1 uncultured Maribellus sp. | reverse complement strand
AATAAAGTTGTATTTAAAACACCTGACGCAGCAGAAGCTGTATTAGCTGATTCAAGTACAATCAAACAACTTGTAATGGGCGATGGTGGCCCTGGTGGAGTACTTAGAGTTGCCGCTGGTGGAACTTTAACAACTACTTCAGGTTGGTCTGGTATTGCTTGGACAGATGACGCTACTTTAATTGTTGAAGAAGGTGGTACTTTAAACTTTGGAGAACATGCCTGGATTGGTTGGATTGGAGATGCTACGCTGCAGTTAAACGGAGGTACAATTAACGTTGCAGGAATGTACGGAACAGCATTTGAAGGACAAGCAGGTAAAGGATTTGTAACCATTAACAGTGGTACATTAAATCTTACAGGATTTGATCCGGTAAAATCCATTCCGGATAGTTCATTTATGGATATTAAACAAGGTACAGTTACTATTGAAGGCGACCAAACAGAGGCAGTTAATGCTTATGCTGAAGATGATAAAATTACTGCATATGGTGGTAATGGAGAATTAAGTGTTGTTTTTGCTGATGGTGTAACTACTATTACTGCAACTGTAGTTGCTGGAAGTAATTCAGTTTGGAATCCGGCTGCAAACCCAACATCTACTGGCATGTGGACTGAAGCTCTTAACTGGAGTAACGGTTTAGTACCAAATGATAATAAAGTTGTAACCAATGTACCTGGAGCTGCGGATGCTGTTTTAGATACTTTAAGCACTATTAAACAATTTGTATTTGGCGATGGTGGCCCAGGTGGGACAGTTCGTATAGCAAACGGTGGAACATTAACAACAACTTCCGGTTGGTCGGGTGTTGCTTGGTCTGATACAGCTACTTTGATTGTTGAAACAGGTGGAACACTAAACTTCGCAGAACATGCGTGGATTGGTTGGGACGGAAATGCACTATTTGAAATTGATGGTGGTACTGTAAATGTAGCCGGAATGTTTGGTTCTGCATTTGAAGGAGGAGCTGGTTCAGGTATGACTAAAGTCAAAGAGGGTATGTTGAACCTTACAAGTTTCGATCCTGAAAAATCAATTCCAGATGGTTCTATGATTGACGTGGAACTAGGTGTAATTACTATTCAAGGAGATCAAGTAGGAGTAGTTAATGCTTATGCTGAAGCAGGAAAAATTACTGCATTTGGTGGTGAGGGTACCCTGAATGTGACTTTCGCCGATGGCGTAACAACAATTATTGCAATTCCTGAAGCAAGTGGAACCACTGTTTGGAATCCAGCGTTAAATCCTGGAACTTCAACAGGAATGTGGACTGAGGCAATGAACTGGTCCGATCGTCATGTTCCTTCTGCTAACAAAGTTGTATTTAATGTAACCGGAGCAATGGAAGCTACATTGAATGACTCGAGTGTTATCAAACAATTAGTATTAGGCGACGGAGGTGAAACCATGCAAACTCTTATTATCGCAGATGGTGGAGTTCTTTCTACTACAAATGGATGGTCTGGAATTGGATGGAATTCTCCTGGAACACTAGTTGTTGATACCGGCGGTGTATTTAACTTTGGATCGCACGCATGGATTGGTTGGGCCGGTGATGCAGTTGTTGAAATTAATGGTGGTACTGTAAATGTCGCAGGTATGTACGGAACAGCTTTCGAAGGAAATCCTGGAGGCACCGGATCTGTATATGTTAAAAGTGGCGAATTCAATTTAACTGGATTCGATGCTGCAAAATCAATTCCTGAAGGTTCAGTACTTGACATTGAACAAGGCATGGTAACTATTCCTGGAGACCATGTTGCTAAGGCTGAAGCATATGTTGAATTAGGGAGAATAACAGGTTATGGTGGTGATGGCCAGGTATTTATTCGTTTAACTAATGATACAACGTATATTGGTGCGAAAGACTGGGCAGTAGCTGTTGATGATATTGATGCAGGTTTTGAAAGTAAGGTTTATCCAAATCCAACAATAGGATTACTTAATATTGAGAATCCTTCAAATGGAGAATTTGGGTATGCTATTTATAGCATTACAGGTAAATTAATGTTGCATCAAACCAATATTTCTGGACCAAAAACTGAAGCAGATATGTCAGGTTTAGTAAAGGGACTTTATATTATTAGTGTAAGTTCACAAGAAAGAAGTGTAACTCATAAGGTTATTTTAAAATAGTTTTTTAAATAATATATGGTAATAAAGAACCCGAAACGTAATAGTTTCGGGTTCTTTTATTTATTGTTTTCAATCAATCGACTTATCATCCAAGCAAAATGAAATTATTCTCTACATTAATATTTTTTTGTGTGTCAATTATTTTTTCCCAGGCACAGCAATCTGAGCTTGTTTACCCTGGCGAAGACGAAAAACTGGTTTATGAATATCATGCAAATACTGAAGAATCAATACAAGAGAACATTATTGCTGACTTTTCTAATTGTGGATATATGGGCGGCGGCGTGGCAATACCTTTTGCCCCGGTTAAAATAACACTGTATCCACAACTAGGAGACGATCAGCAGCGCATTCAAGATGCAATTGATTATGTTTCAAACCTTGAGCCTGATGGAAATGGAATAAGAGGGGCAGTACTTCTAAAGGCTGGAATTTATCAACTAGCTGAAAACTTGACCAATCAAAAAGATGCTCTGCTAATTGAAGCAAGTGGTGTAATTTTACGTGGAGAAGGACAAGGAACGGATGGCACAATAATTCAAACCAACTTTGAGGAAAAATTTCAGGCGATAGCTGCCAGGTCTCCCTATGCTTCTTACTCAACAGGCAGTAAAACAGAAATAGTAGATGACTATGTTGGTTTTGGAGCTACGGAATTTGAGGTTGAAGATGCTAGCAACTATTCAGTTGGCGATATTATCCAAGTCCGTTTTACTCCTAACCAAACCTGGCTCGATGAAATTTACGCAAACAATTATATGGGCAGCGGTGATTTGGACTGGGATACCGGCACATATACAGTTAATTTCGAGCGTAAAATAGTCGATATAAGTAGTAATAATATTTCAATTCATTCGCCCGTAATTTTGCCAATGCAAGCTAAATTTGGGGGAGGAGAAATACATAAACTTAGTTTCGATTCCGAAGGTCGTCTTCAAAACGTTGGAATTGAAAATTTGCGAATTGAAGGTACAGGAATTACACCAACTTGCCCGGCAGACGACCCAAATCGTTTAAAAACTGCAGTTCATTACGATCATATAGAAAACAGTTGGATAAGAGCAGTTACTGTTTTGTACACATCTAATTCTCTTTTCAAAACATGGAATTCACATTATATTACCATCGAAGATTGTGCTTCATTGGAACCACTTGGGCCTAAACGAGCCGGTTACAGATATACATTTTATTTTGATGCAGCTTCGAGCCATAATCTTTGTCAACGAACTTATACTTACGATGGAAGGCACGATTACGTTTTGGGACCAAGAATACCAGGTCCAAACGTATTTTTGGATGGCTACTCTTTAAAAGGTGGAACTCAGGGGCCGCATCAGCGTTGGGCAACCGGTACCTTGTTTGATAATCTTAAACTCGAAAGTTTGATTGCTTTGGAGCACCGTGGCACATCAGGATCCGGTCACAGTTGGGCTGGTGTTCAGAGTGTAATATGGAATACCGAATCGCCATCAATTATTTGTGATTCACCTACTGGTTTTATGAATTACGCCATTGGGAATACCGGGAACGAAATATTAAGTCAGTATGTAAATAATACCAAAGCCGGTGTTTATCGAGGGCATTACGACAACCACGGCGCTCATGTGGCAACACGTAGTTTGTATTTAAAACAATTGGAAGATAGATTAGGTGAGGAAGCAGTAAAGAACATTACTATTCCAGATCAGCGTGTTAGTAATATTTATAATCAACTATCAGCTTGGGCTGGAAAAGGGTTATTGGTTGATACCACAGGCGTTTCACTAAATGCTCCTGGAAATTTCAGAACTACAGATTATTCCATTGCTGATAACAATACCTTTGTAACGCTTGAATGGATTGATGTTGAAAACAATGAAACAAAATATATTCTTGAAAGGTCAGCAGACGGTGGCGAAAATTTTGAGCTACTAGTTGAACTGGCTAAAGATTCCGAAACTTATACTGATACTAATATTTTTCAAGGAGATTATCATTACCGAATAAAGGCGATTAATGGTGCTGGATATTCTGCATTTATTAATTTTTATGTAGACTTATCAAGCAAAATTGCTTCTTCCGAAATTACATTCAAAGTCGATTTAAACGAAATTACCGATTTGTACGAAGGCGGAAAAGTTTGGGTGAAACTTGATGGTCAGGAAGCGTGGTATACAATGACTGAAGTACAAGATGATAAGAAATACAATACTACTGTGCCGGTTGCAGTCGGGAAAAATCTAAAGTATTACTTCATTTACCAAAATGGTCCTGATTTCAGCACAAATTATGTGGAAGAGAATGTACCTACTGAATGCTCCGATAATAAAGGATTCAGAACAATGCAAGTACCAAGTTATGATTTAACTCTTACTGCAGTTTTGTTTAATTCTTGTCAGGAGGCTTTACCTCCCGGAGTTGATATCACCGATCTCGAAAATATTACAATCTCAGGATCAAACGACGATGAACCGTGGATAGACGGTGATGAAGGTGCCGGTTCTCCTCCTGGCGAAAGGGTAGAAATGTTAATTGACAATAGTGTTGAAACAAAATATTTGGTCAGAGCAATTAATTCTTGGATTGAAATATCATCTGACACACTTTCTTTGGTAACTGGATATACAATTACATCGGCTAACGATGCATCCGGACGCGATCCCAAAAACTGGGAACTACAAGGATGGGACGAAACGAAAGGAGAATGGGTAATGCTGCATGAAGTAAACAATAATCCTTCGTGGCTTACTTTTCAAACTCCTAAATCGTGGACATTTGAAAATGATAAATGGTTTAGAAAATATCGTTTACACATTACTGCCATTAATGGCGATTCGCAAGGATTAATGCAGATGTCTGAGTTGCAAATTTGGGGAATACTAAAAGGCACCGTAACAAGTGTGAATGAAATTAATGATCCTAACGAATACAATCTTAGAAATTATCCAAATCCATTTAATAAAAGTACGACCATTAGCTTTTCAATTCCCAAAGCGAGTAGTGTAAAATTGGCTGTTTACGATTCATATGGTAGAATGCGTGAAGTATTACTTACTGAAAAAATGTTTGCCGGAACTCATGAGATTGAATGGAATGCTTCAAATTATTCTGCAGGAATTTATTTCTACAGAATTACAATTGTTAACTATAGTACAACTAAGAAGTTGATTTTGAATAGATAAAAATCAACGTTCTCAGAGAGTATATTTTTTGATATTTTTCGTAAAAAACAAAAAAAAAGATGCAAAGAAATAAGATGTTTTTCCTGCTTGGAATTATAGTAATAATGCTTGGCGTTTGTGCTTGTTCAAATACCAATAAACCAAAGGAAACAAAACCAAATGTTGTAATTATTTTAGCCGATGATTTAGGATATGGCGATATCTCATATTTTGGACAGAAAAACTACACAACACCCAATATCGACAAGTTTGCAAATGAAGGTGTTGTCTGTACCGACTTTTATGTGCCAACTCCATATTGTGCTCCCTCTCGTGGAACATTGTTAACCGGAAGGTTTCCGTTAAGGCACGGTTTAGTAAAAAATCCAACTCCCGATGCCGGTATAAATGATATTGGAATTCAGGCAGAAGAAATAACTTTAGGTGAAGTTTTTCAACAAGCTAATTATAAAACCATGTGTATTGGTAAATGGCATTTGGGGCATAAGGAGGAATTCTTCCCGGTAAACCATGGATTTGATGAATATTATGGGATTTTATATTCAAATGATATGCGCCCCGTGCAAATTGTTGAAAACCGGGATACTGTAGAATATCCAGTTAACCAAAACCAGTTGACAAAAAAATACACAGAAAAAGCCATCGAGTTTATAACGAAAAATAAGGAAAAACCATTTTTTCTTCACTTGTGTCACGCTATGCCGCACAAGCCTTTGGCTGCTTCAGAGCAATTTTATACACCCGAAACCCCCGATGATTTATATGCCGATGTAATGCGCGAATTGGATTGGTCGGTGGGTGAGGTAATGAAGAACCTCAAGGAGTTGAATTTATTGGAGAATACCATCGTAATTTTCATGTCAGATAATGGTCCTTGGTACGGTGGAAGCACTGGTGGTTTTAAGGGAATGAAAGCTACTACTTGGGAAGGTGGAATCAGAGTTCCATTTTTTATTCATTATCCTAGAATATTTAAGGAACAGATTAAGGTTGATGTTCCTTGTTGGTCTGCTGATATTTTCCCAACCATACTTTCTTTAGCTAGAATTGAAAATGTTAGTAGTAATGTACTTGATGGAGAAGATATTACCGAAGTTTTAAAAGGAAATCAAATAGAGCACAAGCCAGTTTTTAGTATGCATAATAGCACTATTATGTCAATACGAAAAGGAGATTGGAAACTCTTTGTAAATAAACCTAGGTTCTACCGTGAAGTAAATTTAGATAATTGGAAAGATAAGCGTGGACCCGATGGAACAACAATAATTGCTCCTTTCGAACAGGCAACTCCTGCACTTTACCCAGGAATAAAACCAGAAGAACCTCAAAGTAGTATTCAGCTATTTAATTTAAGAATAGACTCAAAGGAATCAAATGATTTGGCACTAGAAAAACCTGAACTTGTTAAGGAGTTAATGCAGGATTATAAAGCCTTTGTATTTAGTTTGAAACAATAACCTTTAGAACATTAAGAATGAAAACAACATTAGTAATTCTAGCATTCTTGTTTTGGAGCGTACCATCCATTATTCATGCACAGAAAGAAGATAATAATAGTAGCAGGCAGATAAGTCTAATGACATACAACCTGAAATTTGCTAGTCCAACTTATAAACCATCGTGGGAAGTTCGACGCGAAATGCAGGTTGATTTAATTCGAAAATATAAGCCCGATATTATTGGAACACAGGAAGGATTAAAGGAACAAATTGATTATTTAACTAAGCAATTGCCCGAGTATGTGGTGGTTGGTGAAGGGCGTCAAGGTGGAGATGACGATGAACACATGGCGATTTTTTATAAACGTGACAAGTTTCGATTACGCGAACTACAGAGTTTTCAACTATCCAAAACCCCGGATATTATAGGTAGTGGTCCTAAGGTAAATCCCCGAATGGTAACTTGGGCACGCTTCGCTCTGATTAATATTTCTAATAAAGGGAAAGATGGAAAGTACCCGGAAGATTATCGTGGGAATTGGGAAAACACGCAGGAATTTTATGTTTTTAATACGCATTATTTTAATGGAAGAAAAGATTCTTTGGCAAGACTAAATGCCTCAAAGTTAATTTTAAATAGAATCAATGAACGGAATCGTTTTGGAGAATGGACAACGGAACGCCCGGTGTTTCTGATGGGAGATTTTAATTGCCACCCTGCTAGTGAACCGCACAAAGTGTTGGTTGGTGATATATATTCGAATGATACAAACCAGCTTCATGATCCGAATAAAGAAAACAGTAAGGAAATTGATTGGATACTTTATAAAGGAGCTGTAAATATAATGAAGTATGAAGAAATAGATTACAATATGGATGGAGTTTATCCTTCGGACCATAAACCAATTTATATTGAGTTTGAGATACTCAATAGGAAATAGGAACACAACACTCTTTACTAGGAATACAAAGGAAACGCTGCATGCTAAAAGCTACGAATGAAAGTGGTATAACCAAATAGATGATCGTATTGAAATAAAGACCTAGGCATTAAAAGACCGAGCAAAAGCCGATGAGTTTGTGGGAAAGTTGTTATAAACATGTAAATAGATAATTCAATAATGTATGAAAGTTCTAAACGAAATAATTAAACGAATATCGGTATTTCTGATGCTTGCTTTACTCTTCAATCCCGCAGCAATTAAAGCTCAAGATTTAAACCCGGACGAGCTGAAATTTGTAAGACAAGGCGCGCAGCGAATGATTTTTGACGAAGATCAATCTATTCCTTTGGCAAAACTTCAAGCCAATAAAATAATTGGTTTAGAAGCTATGTATCCTATCACTAATTACAATAAGGCGATTGCCAACGTTCAGATAAAAGATGACAAGTTGTTTATTCAATCCGATAATGAAACTCAAACCGGAATATGGTTTGGTGGCTTTAATCCTTTTGCTACTTATACAATTGATCTTGCATCAACTTCAGGAGAGGGAGAAATTGGATTTGAATTTTCAAGTGCCGATAAGCAGCAACAATTCTTCATTAAAATAGAATTCAAAAACACAATTTTAACTGAAGTGAAAATTAGTGTAGTTGAAAATGTAAAGGTAATAGCAGATGAGTTGATTTCTGTAAACCTTACTAAAGAAGAAAAGCTTGAGGGTAAAATTATTCTTCAGATGTTGGGAAGTGGACTTGTTTTGTATTCTCTGGATAATGGTTTGCCAAAAGTAATTGGTCAGAGTGATTTCAATAAGTACATTGATTTACGCAAGAAGAGTTATATCAATTCGTTTCAATCAAGCCTGTTTGTAAAACTTAAGCAAGGGGCAGTGAGGGTAAACAAGGTGGAAATGGCATTGACAACAGGCGTGGGTTTAGCTGATATTCGACCAATTACTTATGAAAATGGAGATACAATGCTTGACCAAGGACGATTGTGGTACACAATGTCAATTCGGGGCCGTGCTTTGCCTCACCACATTCAAGGTGTATTCAGCATGAATCCTACTGTGTTTGACATCAAATTTGAAGGAGTGATTCTGTTTGATCGTAACGATGGCCTACTTAGAAACGAGATTGCATCGCATATTTTTTACGATAGAAATGAGAAAATATGGCATGGATTAACGACCGGATTTAGTGCCTATGCATTTCCTGAAAAAGAAAAGAAACAACTGCTTGCTGTTGAGAGCGTAAACGATCCTCGATTTGGGTTCTCGGTAATGAAAGCTGTTCCTTTTGGTATGGTTGGAGATATTGAAGATCCGCATATTATATACGATTCTGAAGCCAAAAAGTGGAGGATGCTAACCTGCATAAATCAAGGAGGATACAAAGCAATTATGTTAGAGTCTGAATCTTGGAATAAAGACTATAGACAAATTGCAGGTCCGGTTGAGCATAATTCAACGGGTACATCTATTCATAAAATAAGTGGTGTTCATTACTGTTTCTCGGGAAGTAAAGAACGGGAAATATTTATTTATACCTATCCCGATCTTCAGGAAGTAGGAACGCTAAATATGGATTTGCCTCCTTGGACAGAATCATCGGGAACAAGGGTTTGGCCCAATATCGTAGAATTACCAGTTGGGTACCCATTTAAATACGTAGCCATAATGATGGACCGGTTCAACTATCCTGGAATGCAAGGGCCTAACTGGACCTATGGTGCACTTTATTTGTATCACGGTTATCGGGAAGACAATGTTGATTAATCGGATGGATAAAATTACGAGTTAAAAGCAAATCAAAGGGAAAAATAAACCGTATGGTCGCGCCTAAATTGGGTGGAAAAGTGAAGATGAAAGTACAGCCGGATCCAATTCAAAACAGATTTATTGTTTTGAGAACTGAAAATATATAGAAGAAAAGAATGAATAACTTAAAAGCGATGTTTTAAAAGTCAAATTGTATGAATAAAATTAGAATAACATTAATGATCCTCATTGCACTATTTGGATTTGTTAAAATGAGCCAATCACAAAATGATGTTGATGCCACTACTCTAAACAACAAAATTATGGCGGGATACCAGGGCTGGTTTGGTGCGCCTAATGATGGAAGTGGACATGGCTGGATTCATTGGTCAGGGGGAGGCACGCCTAATCCAGAGAATATTTCTTTTGATATGTGGCCAGACCTACGTGAGTACGATGAAGATGAGCTTTTTCCAACCAATTTTGTTTATCAAGATGGTACAAACGCAGGACTTTATAGCGCTTATACTTCTAAAACTGTCGATCGGCATGTAAAATGGATGAAAGATTATGGAATTGATGGTGTATTTGTACAGCGTTTTATCAGTTCAGCTCTTGGTAGGCGTGAACAGCGTGACAAGGTGTTGAATAATGTGCGTTTAGGTACTGAGAATCATGGTCGTGTTTTTGCAAATATGTACGATATGTCCGGTGGAAAACCTGGTACCTTTGTACAAGATGTTATTAATGATTGGAAACATTTGGTTGATGACCTAAAAATTACTGAAAGTCCCAATTATATTCATCACAATGGGCGTCCAGTACTTTCTCTATGGGGAGTTCATGTTGGGAATAGCGGAGATGATCTTTCTGCAGCCAAGTGGCTTGAGCTGGTAACCTGGCTAACCGAGGATGCCCCAACGAAATATCAGGTGACATTAAAGGCTGGAGTTGGTAATGGTTGGAAAGATGATTCAAATGACTGGCAGGCTGTATATGATGTGTTTGATATTATTAGCCCATGGGCTGTTGGGCGATATAGGGATAACAATAGTGCCGATAATTATAGAAACACATATTTTCAGGCTGATTTAACTGAAACCTCAAGCAGAGATATGGAATATATACCAGTGGTATTTCCCGGTTTTTCATGGCTGAACCTTAAAGGCGATGGAAATTCACTGAATTCTATTCCACGTAATAATGGAGAATTTTTGTGGCATCAGTTTTACAATGCGATTGATGCAGGATGTAATATGGTATATGTGGCCATGTTTGACGAAGTTGATGAAGGAACTGCCATTTACAAGCTTACTGAAAATGAAAGTCAGATACCAACTACAGGTACATTTTTAACTTTGGATGCTGATGGAACTGATTTACCAAGCGACTGGTATCTTCGTTTAACCGGCGAAGCCTCTAAAATGTTACGCGGCGAAATAAGTTTAACTTCAATAATCCCAATTAGTCCATACCCTAATACAGCAAGTTTTGTTTCTCAAGAATTGTCTACTCAAATGTCTCCAGGCGAAACGGTGGCTGTGGTTATTACAATGAAAAATACGGGTACCACCAGCTGGACAAAAGCTGAAGGTTATAAATTGGGAAGTATCGATCCTGAAGATAATTTGACTTGGGGAATGAAACGTGTAGAATTAGAGGATGATGAGACAATTAAACCGGGAGAAAATAAGACTTTCACTTTTAATGTTACGGCTCCAACGGATAAGAATATCTATCGTTTTCAATGGAAAATGGTACAAGAAGGAAATGCTTTTTTTGGTGAGAAAACAAAAAACAGCTTGATTAATGTTGGCAGTCCTTCCTATTTTTTAGATGACTGTGATGCTTTAACAGCTTGGAAATCGTCAAGTAGTCTAAGCCTGAATAATACAGATAATAAGCAAGGCGAAAATTGTATTCAATTTAATGGAGGAGGTACAAATGATTTCCAAAAAGTATTCTCTACCTCATATAATTCGGGTATATCGGTGAATGATGCAGTACTTCAATTTTGGTATTATGTTTCGGATGCTTCTAAATTGAGTGCATCAAATCAGGTAGAAATTGGAAGTGCCGGAACACATGACCAAGATGAATACAATTGGAGTTTGAAGGACTTAACCGACGGATGGAATTTAATTACCCTTAAGGTAAGCGATGCTGCGGAACAAGGTAATCCTGATCTGAATGCTATCAACTGGTTCAGGCTATACAACAATAAATCAGGTACGGTAACAACAAAAATCGATGAAATTCAAATTCTTGATTTCAATGCAAGTGCAACAAAATATGAAGTGATCATTAATAAAGGTTCCGGCGATGGAAACTATATTGAGAATACAACAATAAATATTTCGGCAGACAAAGCTCCGGATGGTTACACTTTTAAAGAATGGATTATAAATACAGGCAATCCCATAATTGCTGAAAAGTTTTTAGCAAATACAACATTAAAAATTTCAGCCGAAAATACATCAGTAACTTCAACCTATAAACTTTTAGGTTTGTATTTAGATGATTGTGATAATTTAAGCGATTGGAACTCATCGGGAGCCTTATCATTAAATAGTACAGATAAAAAAGAAGGCGTTAATTGTATCGAATTTGTAGGGAGTGGTACCGATGAGTATAAAAAAGTATTTGAAACGCCATACGATGCAAAGGGTACTGAAAGTGGAACCGTTTTAGAATTTTGGTATTATGTTTCTGATGTATCCTTACTTAAGAGTATCAATCAGGTTGAAATTAGTAGTTCTGGCAAGCCCGATACTGATGAGTATAGTTGGTCATTGAATGGTTTAGTCTCGGGTTGGAATTATATAGAATTAAATACCAGTGATGCAGGTAAAATAGGAAATCCAGATTTAAGAGTCATCAACTTTTTTCGTTTATACCGGTTTAAGTCCGGTGGTGTAACTACCCGCATCGATGCGATTAAACTCTCAGGAGAAATAGGGACATCAATTAATGACCTTGCTATCAGAGAATCGTTTAAAATCTATCCAAATCCGGCAGAAACAGAATTCTTTTTGAATTTTACCTTGCCTAAATCAACAACGATAAGTATCACAATATTAAACCTCAACGGACAGATTGTCTCGCAAAGCATTCAAAGTAAGCAATTTAATAGAGGAGAACATCGCTATGTCATTCCGGTAGGTGGTTTGAAATCAGGTGCATATATTGTTCGAATAAAAGGGGATAATAAAGTATTTGCTAAAAAAGTATTGGTGAAATAAAATATTGTAAATAATCCTCTGGCAGAAATCACATTGATATTTTTAAGAATATTCACTGATAACTAACTAAAGAGTTGTTCTTACTTTTAATATCAAAATAAACAGATTCAATAAATCATTAAAATAAAATCGATGTCATCAAGAAGAAAGTTTATTAAAAACATTGCAGCAAGTTCAGCAGCTCTAACAATTGGTGGTGTTGCTTCTGGAATGCCGGCTAAAAGTTACCGTAAAATCATTGGTTCAAACGATAGGTTAAATGTTGCCATAGCTGGCTTGGGAAGAAGACTTAACGGATACCTTGAACCAATTGAACAAAAGGAAAGCAATGTGAATTTGCTGTATTTGTGCGACGTAATGGATCATCAGCTAGAGAAAGCTGATAAGAAATTTCAAGAGCTATTGGGGTATAAATCAAAACTGGAAAAGGATGTTAGAAAAGTCCTTGAAGACAAAGATTTAGATGCTATTTTTATTGCTACACCCGACCACTGGCACACTCCTGGGGCGATTATGTCGATGCAGGCAGGGAAACATGTCTATCTTGAAAAACCATGTAGTCACAATTTTTATGAAAGTGAAATTCTAATTGCTGCGATAAAGAAATACGGTAAAGTAATTCAAATGGGTAACCAACAGCGTTCAGCTCCTTTATCAATTAATGTAATCAAACAAATTCATAATGGTTTAATTGGGGAAACTTATAAGGCTATTGCGTTTTATTCAAATAAACGAGGCAAAGTGGTTGTTCCCCAAAAAGCTGTTGTTCCAAGTGGATTAGATTGGGGGCTTTTTCAGGGACCATCACCAAGAAAAGAATATATGCATGATACATGGAATTACAATTGGCACTGGTATGGATGGGACTTTGGGACGGCCGAATCGGGCAATAATGCAACGCATGAATTGGATGTGGCTCGTTGGGCACTTCAGGTTGATTATCCCGAACAAGTTGTAGTGGAAGCGGATAAACGACATTTTAGAAATGATGGTTGGCAAATGTACGATACAATGGAAGCCACTTTCAAATTCGAAAATGGCAAAGCAATTACTTGGGATGGTAAAAGTCGTAATGCTTTTAATACATACGGAGGTGAACGAGGCACAATAATTTTTGGCACTGAAGGTACAGTTTGGATTGACAGAGGAATGTATAGTGTTTATGACCGAGCAGGGAAAATGATTAAAGACTATAAGTCAGCCAATCAGGAATCGGGAAATGCACTTGGCGGCGGTGGCGATACTTCAACACAACATGCCAAAAATTTCTTTAACGCCATTCGCGGAACAGAAGAAGTAAATTCACCAATTTCAGAAGGTGTAATCAGCCAAGCAATGACACATTATGCAAATATTGCCTACCGAATTGGGCATGGATTTGATGTTGATACAAAGACTGGGCGCATGTACAACCGTGATGCTATGAAATTATGGAAACGTGAATATGAACCGGGTTGGGAACCAAAAATATAAATAAAATAAAA
Organism: uncultured Maribellus sp.; assembly: GCA_964476535.1. Taxonomy (GTDB): domain Bacteria; phylum Bacteroidota; class Bacteroidia; order Bacteroidales; family Prolixibacteraceae; genus Draconibacterium. Next base: position 56,048 of record CAYZBC010000001.1, on the reverse strand, counting down.
GGGAACAGTTCAATAAGATATTGATTGTTCCCTTTTATTGTTGTCTAACATAAGAAAAAAATAATTAAAGATGAAAATGAGAAATTCTTCATTTCATTATTGAAAGATGACTCGTTGAACGTATTTTTTAAAATAGACCATTTCTAGTATTCGTTAGGAGCAGTCAAAAATTAATTTCATTAATCTTCTGTTAATGGAATATTTATCTGTTCTCATATATTTGATTAATATAATTCTTAAAAATACGTTGAATGAATCGAGGACGAAGTACTCTAATAATATTGCTAGCTATTTTTACTTTTGCCAGTAGTTGTTCGCAAAAGAAAATATCAGAAGAACCTCCAAAGAAGCCAAATGTACTTATCTTTTTTTCCGATCAGCACAACAAAAAAGTGTTGGGTTTTGAAGGACATCCCGATGTAATTACACCCAACCTTGATAAACTTGCTGATGAATCTCTCGTGTTTGATAAAGCCTATTGTAATGTTGGAGTTTGCACTCCATCGCGGTCAGCTTTACTTACCGGATTAATGCCACGTACTCTGGGCTTATTGGCTAATCCTGGTCATACTTCGGTTATGGATGATGCGATCTCAATGGCCACAATTTTTAAATTAAATAATTACAATACTTATACTTTTGGCAAAAGGCATGTTAGTAGTGCAATTGACGAAGGTTGGGATGTTAAAAAAGATCATCAATTTAAACCCGATGATGATGATAATTATATAAGCTGGATTGAAAGAAATGGCTATGCAAAGGAGTTTGCTTGGGACTGGGCTGCCGAGTTTGGTCGGGGACCGAAAGGTTCTTCCGAATTCGAAACAAAAATTCCAACGGCTGATTTAGGAACTCGGATATCAAAATTGCCTGCAGAATTTACCATGGAAGCTTACACAATGCATGAAACCCTTAAAATGATAAAGGAGCAGTCTGGAAGTGAAAAGCCATTTCTTTGTTGGGCAACATTTTACCGTCCACATCAACCGTATAACCCCTTGCCGAAATACATGGATATGTACAATGTTAGTGAATGGGGAGAAGGTACAAAAAAGGGAAGTGGAATTAAAATGCCCGAAAGTTTTTACGAACCAACTGAAAATTTGCCTCCTCTTTTGCAATCTCAGCGAAATGGTGGAAACAAAGTTTGGAATATGGATAAAGCTTTTAGAAATGAGCAACTCTGGAGAGATTATATTGGGGCATACTACGCTCTGGTTACTGAGATAGATTATTGTGTAGGTGAAATTCTAAAAGCTTTAGATGAAGCTGGAATGGCGGAGGAAACCATAGTCATTTATACATCAGATCATGGTGATTTTGTTGGGAATCACGGTATGGTAGAAAAAGCTGCTGCAGGGCAAAACGTATATGAAGATATTTTAAATATTCCTTTAATCCTACGTTTTCCGGGGAAAACAGAAAAGGGAAAACGCACTGCAGAGTTGGTAACTCTTGCTGATGTTCTGCCAACCTTAATTGATGTATTAGATTTGGAAGTTCCAGAATTAGAATACCCTATTCAAGGCAAATCTATGGCAGATGTTATAACCAATAATGGCTCAATGAATCGGGAATATATAGTATCTGAGAGTTGGTCGCAGGCTACAGTAATTACAAGAGAGTCGAAATTGGGAATTATGCTTGATCCCACAGTGGTGCATAAAACATGGGACTATCGCGAGTTTGGTGATATATTTTTCGATATGAAAAATGACCCGCAGGAAATTAATAACCAAATTAATAACGATAATCACAAAGAAGAAATTGATAAGCTTCGAATATTTTACGAAGAATACCTTACGAATACTCCAGCTACAGGAAAGAAGGAAATGATAAATCAAAAACAAAAATAATGCGATTAAAAAAGATATTAAATGTTGCATTAGTAGGGGCACTCTGTATTGCTTTTTCAGTAAGTGCTGTTGCTCAGGGAAAGAAGAATCTCTTATTCATTATTACCGACCAACAACGTTACGATGCTTTAAGTGTGGCCGGAAATACCGTGTTGGAAACCCCAAACCTCGATCGTTTAGCAAAGCAAGGAGCTTATTTTAAAAATGCCTATACACCTTGTGCAGTTTGCTGTCCGGCACGTTCTTCAATTCTTACCGGGCATACCGTTGAGAACACCGGTATGAGAACAAATGATAAGGGGTATTATAACGAAGAAGAAGGATTGATGACAATGCCAACTTTTGATGAAATTCTGACAAAGAACGGATATCATTGCGAATATTATGGCAAATGGCACAGTCAGACTTCTCATACCGCCATTTATAAAAATCCAAAACAGACATCAAAGAACGGAAAATCTGTTTTTGCACATGGCGGACAAAATCATGTTTACATTGATTATATAAATGAGAATTATCCAAAGCAAGAACTAAAAAAGGGTGAACACTACGACAAGTTTACGCAAAGGCCTTATCGACCCGATCCGATGGATATTTTGTATGGAAAAGAGAATGAGGACTTAACAGAGGAACAAAAAAAGGCAAGCCAACCCAATTTTCATGGAGAATTGTTAGTGCCCAAAGAACATAGTTTTACCGCGTTTCAAGCTAAAGAAACCATCGAGGCAATTGAACGATTGAAAGACTCTGTTTTTAGTATTACCTGTTCTTTTCATTTCCCACATGCGCCACTTATTCCACCTGAGCCTTATTATAGTATGTATCCGGCAAACGAGATGGTGCCACCCGTTAGTATTAACGACGACATGGAGAATTCTCCCTACAAAACTGCAAATGGAAGAATGGGATTACCTGTATTCTCCGATCCTGATAAAATCAAATACATGATTTCGAACTACTATGGTTTGGTAAAAGAAATTGACGACTGGGTAGGCGAAATTTTGGCAACACTCGACAAAAATGGTTTAGCAGATAATACTCTTGTAATTTTTACCAGCGACCATGGAGAAATGCTTGGTTCACATGGTTTACGCGAAAAGAATATTTTTTACGAAGAGTCGGCACACATTCCATTAATGATTCGCTTTCCCGGAGAAATCGACAAAAAGGTTGAAGTTGATGGCTACGTTTCACTGATTGATTTATTTCCTTCTATTTTGGATTATCTGAAAATCAAAGAATACCCATCGGACGGTAAAAGCCTGAGAGGTTTAATCGAAGGAACCGACAAAGAACATGGAAAATATGTAGTTACAGAGTGGGATTATCGTGGCCCTGTTTCACCGAATTTTATGATTGTAAAAGATGGCTGGAAGCTATTAATTCCGTATTCGAAAGAATCAAAGGTTATAAATGCCATGTACGATTTAAGCACAGATCCCTATGAAAAGAATAACCTCATTGGTAAGAATCCAAATAGGTCAGAGTACGCTGACAAAGTAGAAGAATTAAGGGAATGTCTTTTGGAATGGTTAGAGAAGAACGAATCGAAGCATTACGAAGGTGTTAAGGAAAGAGAATTAATTTAACATGTGAACGAAAGTGATGGCAATAATTATACTCAAACTCTTTAAAGGCAGCTTTTTCATTAGTCTTTTATTTTTATTGACAGGGGTTTTAATGAAACTTATGGATTTAAATGGTTTTGAATTGCTGTTGAAAAAGTGTGCTCTGATAAGTCTTGTTTATATTGTAATTGGAATTTTGTCAATTCTCGAATCAAAAGAAAAAAGCCATGGTCAGAAAGTAGTTTGGGTACTTGGGTTTATTTTTCTTTCTGTAGTCACCGGTATGTTATTTTATCAAACGCAATTAAAAAGGCAAACTGAAAATATCAATTTGCCTTTTTGAGAATAGCTTTCTATGATTTAATTGAAAGCTGTAATTCTGGCACTTACCTTCTTTATCAAAAAAATCGATTATATATCGTGTTAGTTAGGCATTTACCACTCAATATCTTTGTTACTTATTGGTGGGTAATACCATTTCCATTTGGTTGCTATATCCTTTTTACTGTAATCAACTAATGTGTCATAGTGAAATACCCAGATTTCATGTTCAAATGAAAAACATGCCAAACCATGTAGTCCATTCTCATCTATTATGCAAATATCGTCACTAAATGCAGGGTCATCTTCACACGGCTTGGGTTTGTTTATATTGGGGTCATATATTCGCAACACAGCATCTTGTATAATATCTTGCTGTACAGGATTTGTTGCCATTGTAATCATATCGAAGTTATTTAAATTCTACAACTCTAGTTTTCTTTAGTAAAAAGGCTTGCCGTAAGTTTCTCGGTACGCTTCACCAGTTGTTTTGTAATAGCTTTTGTACAAACCAATTCGTTTTTATTATAAAATTGGAAAGTGTAATTGCCTACCGGTAATATCGATATATCAAAACTGACATTCAGATCTCCGTTTGTGAAAAAACTTTTTGAATATTGTAACTGACCAGACTCTTTAATAATATGAACTGCCATGTTACGACGACCTTTATCAGTTGTGTCTATGTATTGAAGATTTACCTGATTGTTTATATTATCTCCAATGTGTGCTTGCTGGGTTTTTATAAATGGAGATAGTTCTGTAATCCGATGTCTTACGTTGTCGTTTAATGTTGAAATACAATTTTGTTTTGTTATAACTTTGGAACAAACTAATTGGGTTTTGTTATAAAGTTTAAAAGTGTAGTCGCCTTCAGGAAAATCTGAAATATCAAGGTTTAAATTCAAATTCTTTGTTTTTGAAAAACGTTTTGAGTAAACCAGATCACCGTATTTTTCTTCAACTACTACTACCAATTTGGTTTTGCTATTATCAAAAGTATTTAGGTATAAAAGATTTACCTGATTGTTCGCAAGGTTACCAAAGCGAGCTTGTTGAGTTTCTACTACGGGAGATTTTTTTTCAATCGTATTTTGAGCTGAGACTAATGTTAACGAACCAGTCAATACAATTGCTACTGTGATTAAAATTGTTCTTGTTTTCATGCTTTCTAGTTTTTAAAATGTTTAACTGAAAAGTATGGAACTCACATAAAAATTTAATCGTGTATACAATATACTGCCAATCTAATTTTACATTGGTTACATGCTTTCTTGTTTTCTGTATTGTAAAACTAGAGCATTGTCAAATAAAAAAATAGTAAAAAAACGAAGAAACTTAATAATGATTAAAACCGGAAATAGGCAGTATTAAAGATTTTTTCGATTGCCAAGGCATTTTTCTTTGCATAGCCATAGCTACGTTATAAAAAATAATGCAGGGAAGCGGAAAAAGATAAATCCGTCAGCTAACGGACGAATTTAATTGGTATAAAGTCTAATGGCTATCTTATTTCGGAAAGAATAAAGGATTGTGTTTCAAATTTCTTGGGTGTAATATTTACAATCTCTTTGAAGATTTTTATAAAATGAATTTGATCGAAATAACCACTTTTGTATGCGATACCTGTCAAAGTACTTGTTTCGTTGTCAGGATGAGAGATGTAATCTACCGTTTTTCTTAAGTTAATTAATTTGCTGTATTGCTTTCGGTTAAGACCCGTCGATTTTTTAAATTCAATTTGTAAAGTTCTGTTGGAATAGTTAACTCCCTTAACGGTTTTAAGAATTTTCTCATTTGGAAGATCCGTATTTAAACACATTAATTCGGTAAGCGTTTTCTCAGGATTTTTATCACTCAATGCTTCAAAGTTTTTATTTGTGAGCTCTATTATTTTATCTAAATCTGCGTAATAAGAAGGTTCTATGTTGTAATGAAAGGGTAGATTTTTAAAATTAATTTGAATGATAACATCCCTGAATTTAGTAAGGTCATAATCGGGGAAAAGTGATATACTCCAGGCATGAAACTGAATTAAAATTATTTTGGTGTGGGCTTCAATATCAATAATTGCTTTTTGGGTTATTTGTGCATTTAAGTAAATGCCCTCTACCATTCTAAAACATTTGTTCTTAATTGTAACTTCCCATGCTTTTCCGGTAACCAAGGCTAAATTAAAGCACCCATTTGGCAAAACCATTTTGTTTTTCACCGCGTGGTCGTTTAACGAATTGTCTAAGACCCAAATTTTATTGACAAATCGCTCTGCCTTTTTACTTAAATAATATTCAGCGTATAATTTCATTTTTAATCTTCATGGAACATAAGACGTATGCATAAACCAAACGTTACAAACGTTCTCAAAGTTCATATTTTAACGCTTAAATACTTTGTTAATTGCTGCCTTACTTAACAATAAAGAATACAAATAGTTTTATTCCGGGCTGTGTATTTTTAACTTAGTAGATACCAAACTAAATATAAGACAAATCGTGGCTGTGCCAAATCCAATTAGGGCAGTTATAATATTAGCTTCAAATCCTGATATTGCAAAATGGATAAGTACGGAGAAAAAACCAATTAATCCAGAGATGTAGAAAGAGCGTTTTTTCTTTTCTAATTTTTTCACTCTAGAGAAATAAGCTAAACTTGAAATCACCAATGAGATACCAACAAAAAGAAATGTCAGGCTTACAACATCCGGGAAGAAATAAGCTATAATTACCCCTAAAATTAAAAGGGCTATAATTGATATTTTAATTTTTGAAACCACCTCCTCGGATTTTATTCTTTCCGATTTTTGAAGCAAGTCTTGAACCAATGAAGATGCTGCAGTAAAGACAAATGTATCTGCTGTTGATATGATAGCAGACAAGTAGGCTATTAACCATACCACAGGCAATAAGGGATGTATATTTTTCACCAAATGTTCAACACCCAAAGTAAGTTTTAATTCATTTTTAACAGAGAGTAGAGATGATGGTACAACTGCAAGAATCTGAAAACAGATAATTGACAAAAAAATACCCAAAACAACATAAGATACCGAAGCAATAACTAATGATCTTTTAAACTCCCTTGTACTTTTTGAAGAATAAATTCTTTGCCACAATTCACCCGATCCCATTGGGAACAATATTCCTAAAAAAATAAAACCTATAATCATGCCAATTGGGGCAGATGAAACCTGAATGACATTTGTTTGGAAATCGGAAGTATATAAAACCAAAACAAAAATAGAAGTTATTGTAAGTAGGGCAAGGTATTGAATTACATCCGTTTTTATTACAGATGCAAATCCACCAACATACAAGTATAAACCAATTAATAAAGCAAGTGCGGAAGTTGTAATAAAAGGAGAAATATCTGTTATATTACTTAGGATAATACCGCCTGCAGCCAAATTGGTAAAAATCCATCCAAGTACCGAACAGGTAGTTAAAACACCAATGACAATACCGACTTTATTTCCAAATTTATTTGAAAAATAATCGGCAACCGTATAGTAGTTTCTTTCTTTTGACTCATCTACTAGTTTAAAAGCAAAGAGGTAAAAAAGCAAATAGCCAATAATAATGCCTACAAAATAAAATATCGCACTCCATCCAAAAGCAAAAAACAAGGTAGAATAGGTTACCAATAACCCACCTCCAATTTTACTTGCAGCTATTGAAAAACCATTAGAAACCCCTCCTAATTTTCGACCCGAGATTAAAAAATTCTCACGATTTGATTTCGAAAATGGGAAAATGCCTATGATTAAATATATTGTAAAAACGACTACAACAAGAATAAGATATTCAGATGTATTAGACATAGAAGAAGCAATTGAAAAAATTGGATACAGAACACCTTATAATACTTCTTCTTCTCATTTAAATTAATGATAATGAATACTAGCGAATTAATTATTTTGCAATATTGACTAAATAAACATACAACTGAATATTAATCGGTGAACTTATATTGAATTAGGTTAAACGGTGATTTTCGATATAAACTGGTATTACAAATTATTGTCCAAAGGTCTTATTATATAAATTCTCCTCCTTATCAAAAGAGCCAGCAACATGAATGATTGCATCTTTATTTTCTACAGTAATTGGTGAATCTGAAATGTAATTTCTCATGCGGCTACCCCAAATGGAAACCGTTAATTTGCTGTCGCCACGAACCAAAAGAAAGTCCCACGAGCTGTTTTCTTTAACCGTTGTTAATGCACCGTTTCCGCCTGAAAAAGCTTCCACATTACTTAATGAAGTATGTCCTTTCCCTTCAATAATTATTGGATGAATATCTTCCACTTTCTCGCCGGTGTTGGCAATTATAGAACCTTGTGCAATTTGCCAATTGCGGTTTTTGCTGTTATTTCCTTGTTTTAAAATACCAACGGCCACACAATCGAAATTGAAGTTGGTTAATTGTCCGTATGACTCTGGTCCCAAATGAATTCCACCATAAGTGCCAAAAGTAAATAAGTCAATTATTTGGGCATTGTCGGTGTGGTTAATTGTATATGCATAGGTTTTTTTTGCAATAACGGCATCAACAACGGCGCGACTAAACTGGCCACCAATATAACGTTGTGCAGCTGGATTTACATGACAATGCAAAATCCGTGGAACATCATAAACATAATCCATTCGAATAAATTGGCCACTTAATGGGTATCCATAACAGTGTTCGAAAGTCATTAATTCGCAGGCATTATCACGAGTCGCATTAAAATCGAAAGCTAGATATTCGCCATAAAAAGTGAGGCAAGAAAGATAAATTCCTTGAGCTCTGCTGGTTTGTGAAACTTTGATTGTTGCTTTGTATGGTATAATTGCTGCTGGATCCTTAAGCGTTTGTTCGGGATACCAAAACTGAATTCCTTTAATTTGAGTTGCGGTTTCTACTGTAATAAATGCATTTTCTTTGTCGGTAATTGCAAATACACTTCCAACTGGTTGCTTTTTTGTAGCATGAACAGTTCCACGGTGGGTTGGGCCATGTACGCCAATTAACGAAACATTTTTTTTCAGAATAATTCCACCATCAATATAATAAGGTTCTGCTGATGGTTCAACAAATAAAGCTGCTCCTCGTTCCGATGCCCAGTCGATTGCTTTTTGCAAGTTTACTTTGTTGACGGCAGCACTATTTTCCGGCTTCACATCAAAGTCTTTGATGCTTGTTTTTTCTGAAGCTATTGCCAAGTTAAAACTAACAGTTAAGACTAGTAATAAAATTAGGTTAGTTTTCATAGTGTATTTTTTAATCTGTAATTTGCTGAATTTACTGTAATTTTTGATTTGATTCAAAACCAACTGAATCCGGCAGTTCTTCCAAACCAAAATATTCATGCTCGATGCCATCCTTGAAAATCTTTACAATTCGCATGCCTGACGGTGCATCTCCCAACGGTTTGCCAAGTGCACTTGTTGTTACCAGTTGTATCTTGCCATAACTGGATAGGCCATTATTATGATGATGTCCTGAAAAAATTGCATCTACCTCATTGTTTTCAAAAAGCGAAAGGTACTTTTTACGGTATTCAATCCCGATATTTGAATAGGCTTCCGGTTCATCAAATGTTTTATTGAAAAATGGATAATGACAAAATAAAACAACCTGATTTTCTTTCTGCCCATTTTTAAGTTTTCGAGACAGCCATTTATATTGTTTTTGTTCGAGCTTTGGAGTATTCGCTTTTACTAAACTGGTATTAAAACCGACAAACAAGGATCCTTTGTGTTCAAATGAAAAATGATCCTTTCCATAGTTTCTTGTATATTTCTTTAGACTTTGTTTGTCTGGAACCTGGCCAACGTCGTGGTTGCCCGGAGAATAGTAAACCGGAATTTCAGGATTTATCTTTGCAGTAATTCTTGTAAATTCATTTATCTGTGATTCAGAATTTTGGTCATGAACAAAATCACCCGTAATTACAACAAAATCGGGATTGAGTTTATTTATCCCGGCAACGGCTTTTTCGTATAAAATGGTTTCTTTTTCAAATCTCTCATTGTTTTCAAACATTCCAAATTGAGGATCAGTAATCTGAATAAAAAACCAAGGATTGTTTTGACCTTTATTTTGGCCCATTAAAACTCCATGCAAAATGCAAAGTAGTAACAAGCTTGTAATAACTCTTCTTGATTTCATAATCAAATATAAAAATGTGATTTATTATCCCACTTTTTCGAGCTCTTCAATTCCATCTATTTCACAACCGGGATATAATGTATTAAAAGTAGCAATAGCAATTTCTTTTCCTCTTCCATAGGTAAAGATAGTACAATTTCCTTTTTTGAAAGAGACTTGATTTATCCAGCAAATTTTAAAATCAGGCTTTATCGAATCGTTTATTGAAGGATCTTCTTTTAAGAGCATAATCTATTCTAGAATTAAATTGAAAGTACAATATATTGTTAGTCGACTAATAAACCATTAATAAACCATTAATATGATTAATGCCAAGTGCTAAATGATCACTTTCTATACTGTCGATAGGATTTTTTTCTGCTAAAATAAGAGAATGAAAGGAAGTAGGAAAATGCAGCAATGAAATTGCGACAACGCTTTTTTTGCACAAGAAGTATGAGCATTATCTATAATTTTATTCTTCTATGCATTTCGGGAATCGTATAAATATTAGAATAATTACGGCCTTTATATTTTAATAATTAGATTTTTATTTACGGGTGTAATTGGTGTAGTGTCAGGTGGTTGTGAGATGTTTTTCTTCTTTTTTGCATCCTATTAATCTTATTAATCCTTTGTTAATTTATAATTAAGCCTCAGATTCTTTATTTGTAAAAGATTTACAAACTATTATATTGAACTCATCGCTCGGGAATTACAAACGAAACGAAGATAATTTAGATATATACAAATGGTGAGTGAGTCTGTATTTATCAAATAATAAGATTAAACAGGAGGAGTGCATATGGCGTGAAAATTTATCTATTGAATACCAAATCTATTAAGAAATAATATTATTGAAAATTAATGAATACACTAAATTATTTTATATGAAAAAACATGTTTTTATATGTCTACTGATGGTTTTCTCCTCGTTAGGCGTATTTGCTCAAACCAGCAAAGTATCAGGAACTGTTTCGGATAAGGATGGCGTTCCACTACCTGGAGTAACGATCGTTGTAAAAGGTACAACAGATGGTACAGTATCAGATGTAGATGGAAATTTTTCGCTGTCAACCGAAAAGGATAAGGTTTTGCAAATTTCATTTGTTGGTATGCAAACCAAAAATGTTACAGTTGCTGATGATTCTGATTTGACGATTGTATTACTTGAAGATATGATCGGTATTGGCGAAGTTGTAGCAATTGGTTATGGTACCAGGAAAAAGGAAAGTTTAACTTCTGCAATTAGTAACATCCAATCGGATGAAATTTTAACTACTACAAATAGTAGCCTGGCTCAGGCTCTTCAAGGGAAAGTTTCAGGTTTACAGATTCGTCAAAACACTGGTGAACCGGGAAGTTTTGATACACGAATTAACATTAGGGGTTTTGGAACTCCTTTGTATGTAATTGATGGTGTAGCTCGTGAAGGAGGTAGTGGATTTCAAAAAATAAATCCTGAAGATATTGAAAGTATTTCGGTATTGAAAGATGCAGCAGCAGCTATTTATGGTTTGCGTGCAGCAAATGGAGTTATTATTGTTACCACAAAAAAAGGTAAACAAGGTAAAACAAAATTCAATTATCACGGTGTGTTTGGAATTCAATCACCGACCGATGTTCCTGAGATGGCCACAGCAGCACAATATGTAGAAATGGTAAATCGTGCGCGAGTATTTTCGGGCTTAGGACCGGCATATACTGACGAGGAAGTTGCAAATTACCAAAATGGTGCTCCTGGTTACGAAGGTACCAATTGGTACGACGAAACCTTTAAGGATCAGGCTTTCCAGCAACAACATAACTTCTCTGCTCAAGGCGGTAACGAATCGCTTACTTTTTTTACAAGCATGGGATACGTTGAAGACAATGGATTGTTGAAATCTGACGACCTTGGTTATAAGAAATATACATTTAGGTCCAATGTTTCGGCACAGCTAACAAAAAACCTAAAGGCCGATATACAAATTGCAGGTAGATACGATAAAAAGGAAAGTCCGGCTGAAAGCTTTTTTATGATTTTTAAAGCAACTCGAACTGGCGATCCAACTGCAAAGCCTTATGCCAACGGCAATCCTCAATATCCATCACAGTTAATGCCAAGTAATCAGAATCCGGTTGCTATGTCAGACAGAGATCTTGTTGGATATAACGAAAGGGTAAATAAGAACTTCCAATCAACGCTGGTTTTAACCTATGATGTACCTTTTGTTGAAGGTTTATCATTAACAGGAAGATATTCGTACGATAGTAATAGTGGTATGGGCAAGCGATTGGGTAAAGCTTATAAACTATACGATTATGATGCAGATACCGAAGAATATACTGGTTATGAGCAATTTGCACCAACTAAAATTAGCAATAGCTGGAATGATTACAGCTTGGTAAACTTCCAGACTCAGATTTCTTACGATAAGTCTTTTAAAGAGATGCACAATGTTTCGGCTACTGTTGTGTACGAACAACAAAGTACTTTCGAAAGATGGGCGTCGATACAAAGAGAATACGACTTTTATACCAATGACCAAATTGACCAGGGAAGTTTAAATAATCAGCAAACATCGGGTAACGAACGCGAAAGAGGAAGCCGTTCTATAATTGGACGTTTTAATTACGATTATAAAGGAAAATATTTAGTAGAATATGCTTTCCGTTATGATGGTTCATACCGTTATCACCCCGATTATCGTTGGGGATTTTTCCCTGTTGTAACTGCAGGCTGGAGAGTTTCAGAAGAATCATTCTTCCAAGATGCAGTACCAGTTATTTCAAACCTAAAACTGAGAGGTTCTTGGGGTATTGTGGGACAAGATGCTGGAGACCCGTTTCAATATGTTGAAGGATTCGGTACCTCTGGTGGTGGCGGATACGAATTTGAAAATGGTGTCTACCAAACAGGGGCTTCTGCTCCATCAATTGTAAATCCTGCTTTAACATGGTTCGAATCGCAAATTACAGATTTCGGTTTCGATTTGGGAATGTGGAACAATGCTTTGTCATTTGAGTTCGATGTTTATCAAAGATACAGAGAAGGTTTGTTGGCTAAACGAAACGTTTCGTTACCGAATACCTTTGGAGGAGAGCTTCCTGAAGAAAACTTAAACAGCGACCGTGTTAGAGGTTTTGATCTAGCTTTAGGTTATAGAAACAATGTTGGAGAATTCTACTACGAGATTAGCGGAAACTATAACTATGCTCGTACAAATAAAGAATATGTAGAACGTGGTCCTTTTACAAGTAGTTGGGATTACTGGAAAAACGGAAGAGAAAATAGGTTCGATGATATTGTTTGGGGACAAACCGTAATTGGACAGTTCCAGAATGAAGATGAAGTTGTATTTGCACCAATACAAAGTGGCGATGGTAATTTAAAAGAATTGCCTGGAGATTACATTTATCAGGACACGAATGGTGATGGGCTTGTTAATGGAAATGATATGTTACCACAATTTTATAATGGTACTCCAAAACAATACTATGGTCTTACTTTAGCTGCTCAATGGAAAGGGTTTGATATAACAGCTTTATTCCAGGGATCAGGAAAATATACGGTTCGTTTTCGAGAGGTTTATGCTTCAATGTTTGCATTCCGTGGCAATACACCTGCTTATTTCTATGATTCTTGGAATCAAAATGAAGATGGAACTTGGAACGAAGGAGAATGGCCTGCCAACCGCTATAATACAGATGTTGGAGCCTTGTATGCTGAAAGTGAAGTATGGCGGAAAGATGCTTCTTATTTCAGATTAAAAACAGTCGATATTGGTTATACATTCAGAAACCATAGTTGGATGAAAACAATTGGCGTTGAAAACATGAGGATTTACGCCAATGGTCATAACCTTATAACCTGGACCGACGATTTTGTAAAGCCTTTTGACCCGGAGAAAATTGAAGGGGCATATAGTGCAGGTCTTACTTATCCACTTACCAGGAGTTTTAACATGGGAGTAAATATTACATTCTAAAAAAGTATATTAAAATGAAAATTTATAAACTATTATATACAGCAGTTCTGGGACTAACGCTATTTGGATGTAGCGATGTTCTTGACCTAAAACCAACAGATAAACTATCAGGAGAAGATTTGTTTTCAGATCCTGAAGGTGTTAAATTATACATGGCAAATTTGTATTATCAATTGCCAGTTGAAGACTTCACTTATTTTCATAGAAATAGAGACGGTGGAACTTTTAATTACAATGGTGGTGGACCCAATAATGGTGGTTTTGTGCAGGCTATGCATACTGATATTGCCATGCACAGTGAATTTGGTGAAGGAGTATCAAGTAACAGTTGGGGAAGTTGGTGGAACGAAGGATATAAGTTAATCCGCGATGTAAATACGCTTATTAAAGTGATACCCGATTTGGATATAAATGACCAGAATCGGAAATTATTGATTGGCGAAACAGCTTTTATTAGAGCTTATGCCTATTTTGCTTTAGCTAAAAGATATGGAGGTGTCCCTTTAATTGATGAAGCACAGGAGTATTCAACCGATGTGGAGAATCTTAAAGTACCAAGAAGTACAGAAAAAGAGACTTGGGATTTTGTAATGACCGAATGCCAGCTTGCTGCTGATAACCTGCTGGAAGGTGACGGAAGCCAACGAAGAGCTACAAAATATGCTGCACTTGCATTAAAATCAAGAGCTGCGTTGCACGCTGCCTCTTTAGCTAAATTTTGGAATAAGTCACCGGTTACGGGTGAAGCTGTTGATAAAGGTTTGGTTGGAATGAGCGAATCAGCAGCCAGCGAGTTCTACCAGCAGTGTATTGATGCTTCGGAAGCAATTATGCAATCGGAAGTTTTTGAGCTTTTCAGACCAAATCCTGCATCACCAGAAGAAGCTGCAGAGAATTACCGCCAGCTTTTCGAAAATCCGAACGGAGCACCTCAGGAAGCCATTTTTATTAAAGGATCTGCAATTATTGGGAACGACCATACTGCTAATAACTACGAAATCTGGTTTAATCCAAATCAGTTAGCAAATGGTTGGCCACATCCTGGCAGGTATTGTCCGACAGCAGAATGGGCAGATATGTTTGAAGTATACGACACTCCGGGAGTAAGTACCAAATTGAGTACTGTTGTTGATGGAAACGAAGAATACGAAGGTTACGATCCTGACAGAGAGTACATTAAGTACGATACACCTCATGATGTTTATAAAGGGAAAGATGCTCGATTATGGGGTACAGCCATTTTGCCGGGTACAATATGGAAAAATACTGAAATTGTTATTCAAGCAGGTTTTATTAAGCCTGATGGTTCAACCAAATTTTTGCAAGGCGGAAGTACTACAGTAAATGGTGTTAAGTATTATACTTACGGTTCTTCAAGTGCATCCGGTCATTCTGGTTTTAATCCTGCGGGTGGTAATCACACTCGAACTGGTATAGGATTCAAGAAATTCCTAAATGAACCTGTTGATGTGAATCCTGCATGGAACCAAGGAACATTAGATTTTATGGATATGCGATATGCTGAAATTCTATTGAACTATGCAGAAGCAGTTGCCGAAAGTGGTTTAGGAGACCAAACTCTTGCAAAAAAAGTTTTAAACGATATTCGTAAAAGAGCAGGGCATACTACAGAAGTTGATCTTACATCTGAAAACATATTGCGCGAACGTACGGTTGAGTTATGTTTCGAAAATAAAAGATTTTATGATCTCATTAGAAGAAGGGATTTTCATGAATTGTTTAATGTGCGCGATAGACATGCAATTCTTCCTATACTTGATTTAAGAGAAGATCCTCCAAAATACGTAATGGTAAGAGATGTAGTGCCAAGATCAGACCCTAAAACATTTGAGCCTAAATGGTATTACAGACCAATACCCGGAAGAGGAGCAAATGGTTTGGTAAATAATCCTTTATATTAATTTCTAAAAGATAAGAAAATGAAAAATATACAGATTTTAATATTCCTAATGTGCGGAGTTTTAGCATTTAGTTCCTGCGAGTTAGATAATTACGAAGCACCAACAGGCTCACTTTCTGGTTCGCTAATTGATATGGAAACAGGAGAAACTGTACAGGGCGATATTATTAGTGGTACCAATATTGAACTTATTGAGCAAGGTTATGAAAACCCACCAATACAACGTTTAGTTGTAAAGGTTGATGGTACCTACCGTAACGATATGATGTTTGAAGGAAAGTATACTTTGCTTCCATTAACGCGAGGAAATTTTGTTCCTAAAACCGATACACTTACAATTGATATTGGCGGGCAAACTGTTCATAATTTTGAAGTGCAGCCTTATATCAGAATTAAAGATTATAGTGTAACTATTGATGGTACAAAGATTACGGCCACATTTAAGTTAGAGCAAACGGTAGATGATAAAGTGAAATCGATAGGTTTATTTGGCCACAGCTCACCTGCAGTAGGAGAGCCATTACAATTTGGTAAAAAAACAAAAACTTTAAATAAGGTGGTCGATCCTACAACTGAATATGAGTTGGTAATGGATGTACGTACCGATAAAGATTTTGAAAAAGGTAAAGCATACCACTTTAGAATTGGTGC
The DNA here is from genome assembly GCA_964476535.1 of uncultured Maribellus sp. Classification (GTDB taxonomy): domain Bacteria; phylum Bacteroidota; class Bacteroidia; order Bacteroidales; family Prolixibacteraceae; genus Draconibacterium. The sequence continues at coordinate 39,631 of CAYZBC010000001.1, read as the reverse complement.
CCTTATTTCGGCAGATGAGGCCGAATTTAATTATGCGCCTGCGGTACGACTTACCATTCCTTTGTCAGAATAAGGGTAACAAAAATAATAGTTTGGTAATTCGATAGGGCATTTCTTTTTGAGTGTCCTATCGTTTACCTTCTGGTGTACTGCTTCCAATAATGCCGATACCTGGCTCGTCTTTTAATAGCTAATTGGTTTTATACTGAAGGAAATGAAGGAGAGAAAAACTGAAACCTTAGAAAACAAGTAACTAACTATTCCGAAAATGAATAATATTAAAGATTTTCTTTTACTCATCACCATTCTTGTTATTGGGGCATGTTCATTCAAACCTTCAACAGTAGCTGAGCAGAAAAAAAGCACCGATTACGTAAATACTTTTATTGGTACTGGCGGACATGGGCATACATTTCCTGGAGCTACTACCCCACACGGAATGGTTCAATTAAGTCCCGATACGAGAACATTGGGATGGGATGCTTGCGGAGGATATCATTACACCGATAATTCCATTATAGGTTTTTCTCATACGCATTTAAGTGGAACAGGAATTAGCGATTTAGGCGATTTCTTGTTTGTACCTTTTTCTGGTACTCCTAAAATAGATCCTGGAACTCCTGAAGATCCTGATTCTGGATACCGTTCAAGATTTAGTCATGATGATGAAAAAGCAGAACCTGGCTATTATTCGGTAATCCTAAAAGATTATAATATAAGAGCAGAACTTACTGCTACTGCACGGGCAGGTTTTCACCGATATACTTATAATCAGGCAGCACATACAGGAATTATAATTGATCTTGTTCATAACATTTATTCTGATAGAAATCCGGCGCACGAATTCAGAGTAATAAGTGATACAGAGATTGAAGGCTATAAAAGATCCAGTGGATGGGCAGAAGATCAGCAAATATATTTTCATGCTAAGTTCGATAAACCCTTCAAATGCACTTTTTATGATAGTGGTGAAGAACTTACTTCTACAGAGAAAATACAATCTAAGAATTTAAAAGCAGTAATTACCTTTGATTTAAAAGATGAAGAGGAAATACTCGCTAAAGTTGGAATCTCATCGGTTGATTATCTGGGAGCAAAAAATAACCTTGAAAATGATATTCCTGATTGGGATTTTGATGAAATTAAAAATGCTGCAAATGCAGTTTGGTCCAAACAACTCGATAAGATTCAAGTTGATGGAGGAAGTGACGATGAAAAAATCATTTTCTATACTTCTCTTTACCATACTACTTTAAGTCCATATTTATTTAGCGATGTAGATGGTCGTTACCGCGGAATGGATAAACAAATTTATCAATCAAACGGGGAAAATATTTACACGGTATTTTCATTGTGGGATACTTTCAGAGCATTTCATCCTTTGCAAACAATTACTGAACCAAACCTTGATAATGATTTTATAAACACGCTACTTAGTAAGTATGACGAAGGAGGTGCTTTACCCATGTGGGAACTTGTAGGAAACTACACCGGATGTATGATAGGTTATCATTCTGTTCCTGTAATTGTTGATGCCTACCTGAAGGGAATCAGAGAGTTCGATGTTGAAAAAGCTTATAAAGCCATGGTTGAGGCTGCCACCTATAAAACGGATGGAATACTTTTTCCATCGGAAGGTGTACAGCAAAAATTAATGCCAAAGGCAAAACAGTATAATGCAGAACTGGGATTTATTCCGGCAAATCTTGAAAAACAATCGGTTTCGAAAGCTTTAGAATATGCCTACAACGATTGGTGCATTGCTCAAATGGCTAAGGAGCTTGGTAAATCGGAAGATTATAGTCGCTTTATGGATAGCTCGAAAAAATATGCAAATTATTACGATCACGCAACTGGGTTTATGCGTGGTAAAAATGAGGATGGGAAATGGCGAGAACCATTTAACCCAAGAAATTCGGAACACCGGGTTGATGATTATACAGAAGGTAATGCATATCAATGGAGTTGGTTTGTTCCACATGATGTGGACGGATTGGTTGAATTGGTTGGCGGACAACAACAATTTATAACGAAGTTAGATACTTTGTTCTCCACAAGCTCGAAATTAACCGGCGAACATATTTCAAGCGATATAACCGGTTTAATTGGCCAGTATGCCCATGGTAACGAGCCAAGTCATCATATTACTCATATGTATAACTACGTAGGGCAATCGTGGAAAACCCAAGAGTTGACCGATAAAATTATGAGTGAATTGTACTTTAATAATCCAAATGGTTTAGCGGGTAATGAAGACTGTGGGCAAATGTCTGCCTGGTATGTTCTGAATGCGATGGGTTTTTATTCATTCTGTCCCGGAGAACCTGTATATTCTATTGGACGACCAATATTTGATAAAGTTGAAATTGATTTGCCCAACGGTAATAAATTTAAAATTATTGCAAAAAACAATAGTGCCGAAAATTTGTATGTTCAAACTGTGAAATTAAATGGCGAAGCTCTAAAATCCGCGTTTTTTACTCACAACGATATTGTAACTGGCGGAACATTGGAATTCGAAATGGGAGCAGATAAAAATGAACATTTATTTCATCAGTAATATAAAACAAATGAATAAAATTTGCAAGCTTATAATAATACTTATAACTATTTCAACATTGACTGTTAGTGGTCAGAGTAAACATGGCGAAAAGACTTTATTTAAGAGCTATAAAGGTTTGGTAATGGCAGGTTATCAGGGTTGGTTCCGCGCCGATGGAGATGGTGCTGGAAATGGATGGGGGCACTTCGGAAGAGCAGGGAAATTTGATGCCGAACATAATACAATTGACTTTTGGCCCGATGTTACAGAGTATAAAAAAATATATAAAACCAGTTTTAAAGATGCCAGCGGGAATGCGGCTGAAGTTTTCAGTTCGTTAGATAAAAGTACAACCGAGCTTCATTTTAAATGGATGAAAGATTATGGAGTTGATGGAGTATTTATGCAACGTTTTTTTGGAGTTACACGTGGTTACCATAATTCAAATAAATCTCAGGATATAATTCTGAGAAATGCTTTAGAGGCAGCAAAAGAAAACAAAAGGGCAATTGCTGTGATGTATGATTTGTCGGGATTAAAGGCGGAAGGAGAAGACTGCTCATCAGTAATTGAGGACTGGAAAATGTTGGTTGATGAACTCAAGGTTACGAGTCGGGGAGAAGACCAAACTTATCTTTTTCATAACAATAAACCATTGGTTGCTATTTGGGGAGTAGGTTTTCCCGACAGACCGTATGATACGCGTAAAATAGGGATTAATCGCTTGATTGATTTTCTTAAAAATGATCCGGTTTACGGTGGGTGTTCAGTTATGCTTGGTGTTCCAACATACTTTCGCGAATTAAATAAAGATTGTTTGCCCGATCCTTATTTACACGATATAATTAAATCGGTTGACATTGTTTTACCTTGGATGGTGCAACGTTTTACTCCATTAGTACATAAGCCGCTCGATCATATTCGAGATCATGTTATTGAAGATCTTAAATGGACAAAAAAGTACGGTATTGATTATGCACCAATTGCATATCCTGGTTTTAGCTGGAGGAACCTTTCTCTTAGTAATAAAGGTTTAGCACGTCATACAGCTTATGGGGCAATTCCACGTTTGGGAGGCGCATTTTATTGGGATCAGATATCGGCTCATATTAGTGCCGGTGCAGAAATGATTTATGTAGCAATGTTCGATGAAATTGATGAAGGAACTGCCATAATGAAAGTTTCTGACAATCCTCCTAATAACGATAAAGCACATTTTGTTGATAACGATGGTATGCCATCTGACCATTATTTGTGGTTGACTGGAACGGCTGCTAAAATGTTACGTAAGGAAATCCCATTTAGTATTGAAATCCCAAAACGATAATAGCAGAACAATGTGGTTAATTAAAGCTCTTGTTCAACATAAATCCTACATTATACTTTTGCTTGTTCTAATATCATTGCAGCAATTATTTTTATATGCCAAGGTTGTAGGATTCGAAAAAAATGAAACCATGGCTTCGAAATGGGCCTTAACGGCTTATAATTTTGGTGGTTTGGAGAAATTAGAACCGCATGATCAAATTAGTCTTTTAAAAAGCAAAGGTTACGAAGGAATAATTTTAAGGGGAGCAAAACAAGAAAACAGTAATCATCTTGATGTTTTTATTAATGAAACCAGAACGACAATTAACTTCGATATTCAGTCAGTTTTTGTTCGATATAATTTTTTAGATACAGAATTGGAACGTAACAGGTGGAAGACTGTGGTGGATAAAATAGCTGGAAAGGACATACAACTTTGGTTTATTTATGGAAAAATAGCAGAAGGATTTTCGGATGTTTTTATTGAGTATAAATTACGAGAATTAGCTAACTATGCAGCACAAAATAAGGTGGAAGTAATATTATGTCACCACAGCAAATGTTACATCGAATCGGCAGAAGAAGTACTTTTTTTTGTGAGCAAAATTAACCATCCAAATCTAAATCTTGCCATTCATTTATACCATGAAATTAGAGCTGAAAATGGCTCCCGTATTCCAGAGGATTTTGAAAATGTAAAACATAAACTGGGAGCTGTTACAATGGCAGGAGCCGATTCAATAGCAGATTTTACGACAGCCTTATCCATGGATAGAAGTACGATTAAGGTTTTGGGGCAAGGGAATTTTGAAATGAAAAATTTTATTCAAGCTCTGAAAAAATCGGAATATGTAAAACCGGTAGGATTTATGAATTTTAGAATAGAGAAAGAACCAGAAGTATATTTGGAAACTACTTCTAATATGTGGGAAAAATTACTGGTAAATGAAATGCCAGAAAAATAGTAAAGTATAAAAATCTGCTATTTATTGTAATCTTTGGTTTATTTTATGCTTGTTCGAAAATCAAAAAGCAGTTCAGAAACAGTTATAAAAAAGTGAAAATGATTAAAAGTTTAGTTGTATTAGTTTTAACAGTATTGATTTCAAATATCACTTACAGTCAAAAACTGGAAGTACCACCTGTCGATAATAGTTCATACGCTGGTAAGGCTATGTTTGGCTACCAGGGGTGGTTTGGTCACCCCGATGATGATAGTCCCAGACCCCACTACTGGCACTGGGGAAATATGGATAATGTAAGCATCAACTCGTTAAGTATTGATATGTTACCGGATATGCGCGAGTATTGTGCCGATGAGAGATATGAAACAGCTTACACATATTCAAACGGAGCGGCTGTGCCAGTATTTTCTTCAGGAAATAGACAAACCGTTAAGCGACATATGAAATGGGTACGCGACTATAATACAGATGGAGTATGGGTTCAGCGCTTTATTAGTGAATATAACGATCGTGTTGTAATGGCTTTTAGAGATAGTACTACTGTTTTTGTAAAAGAAGGTTGTGAAGAATACGGCCGTGTGTTTGCAATTATGTACGATGGAATTGCCGGAAGAGTAAATAGTATAAAAAAGGACTGGAAACACTTGGTTGATAACCTCGAACTTACACAGTCAGAAAATTATCTTAATCACGATAACCGTCCGATTGTTGCTTTGTGGGGATACACCGTTCGAGATGATGCACCAGTTGAAGAATTAGAAGAACTAATTGAATTCTTTCATAATAATGAAGATTCGAAATATAACGCTTCAATAAAATTAGGTGTGAACGATAATTTTTGGAAAAAAGGTGAAAGGTGGTCAAATGCATTGGCACAGGTTGAAGTTATTAGTCCTTGGAGTGTAGGACGGTTTGGTGATCAAAACGGATACAACAGTTACGAGAAAAACCAACTAATACCGGGTAAGGCATGGTGCGAGCAGCGAGGTATTTTATATGTACCAGTAGTTTTCCCTGGTTTTGGATGGTATAACCTTCGGAATGGAAATTCACCAATGAATAAAATTCCCAGAGATGGAGGTAATTTTTTCTGGTTACAAGCTTATGGCGCAGTTAAAAATAAAGTAGAATCAGTTTACTTTGCTATGCTCGATGAAGTAGATGAAAGTACGGCATTTTTTAAAACAGCTGAAAATGGTAGTCAAGCACCGGCACAGGAAAATTGGCTGAATTTGGATGCTGATGGTCATGAACTTCCCAGCGATTGGTACTTGCGTTGTGCGGGTAAAGCTGCCGAAATGCTAAGAGGAAATGTTGCGTTGACTGATGACTTAGGTACGCCCGATGAAGGAATAATGGCTGTTTTTCCCGGCATAGATGATTGTAAATTAACCTTCGTTTTTCCTGATTTTGAAGATGTCTCAATCCTCGAATTTAGTATAGATGGGGGTGAGACTTTCCCATATTCTGTTTCAGATGATGTAGGTACTTTTGAAATAGAAAACCTAGACAAAGGAAACTACAACATATTTGTACGCAATACCTATTCTGTAGGCGATCCTGTTCCAATGGGAATTTCGTGTATTAGTTCGTCATGTATTCCAACTTCAGCAAATGATATTCATATTGACTCAGAATTTAATAATTTGAAAATCTATCCAAATCCAGCAAAATCAACGATAAATATAAACGGAATAACCAATACATCTCAAATAGAAATTTTAGATGTTCGGGGTAAGGTTTGCAAACAGTTTACCGTGTCAGAACAATATCATGTGGTTGATGTATCTGATTTGCCCAATGCGCTTTATCTAATTACAATTAAAAATGATTTGGGTACTAAAGTTCAAAAATTTACCAAGAGCAATTAATATAAGTAAGAGCATGACCCAGAAAATATTCTATTTTTTTATAGTATTGCTACTAACAGTATCTACTTCGTGTGATAATGATAGCAACACTCCTCCTGAAATTATTGAGGTATTGCCCGATACCAGAAATACCTCAATAGGTAGCCAAATCAGATTTACCTGCAACGCTACCGATGAAAATGAAACCTTACTTTCATACACATGGAAAAGTAGTTGTGGAACATTTTCAAGTGAAGAGAATCAAAATTATGCATATTGGACAGCTCCTGATGAAGCAAGTATCTGCGATTTGAGTGTAATAGTAAGCGATGGTGAATTATCCGATGAGTACACTTTTCAGATGATAGTTGAAGAAGAGGAAGAAGTGCCTCCTCCAACGGTTGGTGTATACTATTATCCGTGGTATGGCGGTAACGATTTTCATGGAGGTAAGTATCTCCGAGAGCATCTTGACCCTGTACAGCTTCCAGAATTGGGTGAATACAATGATAGAGACAATGAAGTAATAAAACAGCATTTGGAATGGTGTGAATATGCTGGAATAGGTTTATGGGTTAGCAGTTGGTGGGGGCCTGGTAAAATGACAGATAAGACCTTAAAAGATAACATACTGAAGCATGACGATTTGAATGATATGAAGATTGCCTTGTTTTATGAAACATCAAGTCGGATACCTGATTTTACTGATGTTTCTAAAGTTGAATCTGATATGAATTATATTGCCGAAAACTATTTTAACCACCCAAACTATTTTAAAATAGATGGGAGGGCAGTTTTATTCATTTACCTCACTCGCGTATTATCAAGAAATGGTGTATTGGAAAGTACCTTAGATATTATGCGAAATACAGCTAATCAGGCTGGTTTCGATATTTATATAGTTGGCGATCAGGTTTTTGGTAAACCACCTTCAACTACAGATCATATCGCTTTGCTAGATGCCATTACCAATTATGATGTTTATGGAAGTTCTGGCGGAAAAATGTATGCAACTCAAGAGAAAGTTAATAATTACTACGCGGATCAAGCAGGCTGGAGATCAAAGGCACATCAGGTAGGTACTAGCTTTGTTCCTGCTTCTGCACCAGGATATAACGATACGGGTGTCAGAGATGGGCACGTCCCTCTTTCCCGAAAACTCTCGGAGGATGACGAATTTGGCTCTTTGTTTGAAGCCATGGTGAATGAAGCACTCCAAATCACCGATTCGGAAACGGGAAATTTATTTATGATTACTTCATGGAATGAGTGGCATGAAGACACACAGATAGAACCGGTGGCAAAAGCTCCTGCCACTAACAAGGATGATAGTAATTCAAAACAAGACTATACTGCAGGTTTGGAATACGAAGGATATGGATTACGTTATTTAGATATCCTTAAAGCTGTTGTTGAGAAGTAATTGATATTATCTCAATCAATTCGGTTATAGTTATATAGTTAGCCGAGAGCATAATTTTTTAAATTTTTGTTCTTGGCAAACTCTCCTTCTTATATAATTTCATATTTGTTTCAAATAATTGTTGAGGTTCTAATTAAATTAGGTATACTGTCAACAGAACATCAATTAATATAAGTCTTTGTTTTTAACCAATAAAACACCTAACGATACTAACCTTTCTCAGAACAAGTTCATGCTGTAAATTGCTTTAGCTAATTTTGTGCAAGGAGTATGGTTTAGGCATTCAGGAATAAAAGTTATACCATTTAAATATCAAATTGCTCTGATATAATGTCGATTCATATTCAAAGTGCTTTTAGAAGTGAAATACACTAAGGGTACATTTTAAATGGTAATTGGTTTTTCAGAGAACAAAGATTTTATTTCGGACAAGACCACTATAGGTCAGCTTGCTCTTTTCCCAGTGAAATGATTGGTTCTGGTTTAACAATAATTTTTTTTTGCAAAATGACTCAACAATAATTGAAGAAATTGAAATCTTAGTAGCTTGTACTTGTGTCAGAAGTGTAAGGAGAGTAGTAATCATATCTTATAGATAATCAGCACTTTTCATGATGCTTGAAAATTCCCATAGATATTTGCTTTTACTTGTGTCTTAAAATAACTATAAGTGCAAGCTTTCGAAGTAGAATGAGCTTTAACCATAAAATTTAAAGCTATGTTATTACTCGGTCAAACAACAACATCATCAATGGACTAGGATCAGTCTAGGTCACTAATGTATGGAATCAGAGCTGTCCTAAACGTTTTCAAATTTTAATTACCTGTGCCATTTTATAGGTGATTCAGACAGTTTTTCTCAATTTTAAAATCAATAACCTCCTAAACCCGTGGACTATTATGAAAACAATAAAAAGGTGACTAGCTAAAGCAGATTACGGCTTTTCCGGTAATCCCTTCGGTTTCGTTTACTTATTAATGATAATTGCATAGGCAAGCTGTGTGCAAATTGTGTGCAAATAAAAAAAGAGGCGGCTACACATAATTGTTGTAACATCCTCTTTTTCAGTTTGTGGGCCCACCTGGGCTTGAACCAGGGACCACCTGATTATGAGTCAGGTGCTCTAACCAACTGAGCTATAGGCCCGAACGAACGTTGAAAATCGAAAATCACAAAAAGACAATCTAAACCTTCATTTTCGGAGTGCAAGTTTACAACTTTACTTGAGACTACACAAGCAAAATTATTGAAATTATAAATGAATCTTAACGTTTTAAAAGTACTGACCTAAAAATATTTGAAATTAAGCATTTTCGATTAAATTTGAAGCGTATCAAATATTCTTTCTCTAAAGAGTGTTTGATTATATAGAAGAGTGAAGAGAGCGGGCTCTGAGAAGCTCTGGCAACCAACCGGGACAAAAGGGAAAGGTGCCAATACCCGGCCGGAAACGGAATTATAATTTGAACACAATCATGAAAAAACAACTGTACAGATTATTTTTAGTAAGTTATATGCATGGGGCAAATATGTGTATGCACTGGCGGTTTTTACCGCTTTTTAAAATGTAACTATTATGATTGAGAGATAATTAGATTTGTGGATGACCAGATTTTCGGCTTACACTTTTTTTACTTCCGGCTTCCGTCGTCCAACTAATTTTTATAACATGAAATTTATTGAAAAATGTCAAAAATAAAAACCTACGAAGAAATTAACCAGAAATTGAAATCGGGTAAAGCAGTAATACTTACCGCCGAGGAAGTTTCGAAAATGGCGCTACTCGTATCGCCGGAAGAAATTGTTGAAAAGGTGGATGTGGTTACTACCGCAACTTTTGGTGCCATGTGTTCGTCCGGTGCAATTATCAATTTTGGTCATCCCAACCCACCCATTCGAATGGAAAAAATAAGATTAAACGGCGTACCATGTTACGAGGGATTGGCAGCCGTTGATTCTTATATTGGAGCAACAGCATGCGATCCTGAGAATCCGAAATACGGTGGTGCACACGTTATTCAGGATTTACTGGAAGGGAAAGATGTTATTCTGGAAGCATGGGGAAAAGGAACCGATTGTTATCCACGCAAGCATATTCGCACTAAAATTAATATAAACACGATAAACGAATTTACACTTTTTAATCCGCGGAATGCCTATCAGAATTATAATGTTGCCGTGAATTCAACTAAAAAAATGATTCACACGTACATGGGGACTTTACTCCCAAATTTGCGAAATGCAACCTATTCTACCTCCGGTGAGTTAAGCCCATTGTTAAACGACCCCGAATTCAAAACAATTGGTTTGGGAACACGTATTTTCCTGGGTGGCACACAAGGTTTTGTAGTTTGGCCGGGTACTCAATTCCACACAACAAAGCCAAAAAACGAACTTGGTGTTCCGGTTACAAACGCAGCTACAATTGCTGTTATTGGGAATTTAAAAGAAATGTCGGCAGATTATATTCAGGCAGCTTATTTCGAAAAATATGGCGTAAGTATGTTTGTGGGAATCGGAATCCCAATCCCAATTCTAGATGTTGAAATAGCAAAAAGAGTTTCTATAAATAACAGTCAGATTGAAACTTCGGTACTCGATTACGGAACAAATGGAACACCAAAGTTAGGACAGGTTTCATATAAAGAACTTCAATCGGGTTTTATTAAAGTGAATGGAAAGAAAATTCGTACTGCGCCAGTTGCCAGCCTTTCGAAAGCCAGAAAGATTGCCAACGAATTAAAAGAATGGTTGCAGTCGGGAAATTTTGAAATTAGTAAACCTGTTCAAATGTTTCCACAAAACACCTCATTAAAAAGTTTAAAAGAAACGGAGGCCGACAATGATTAAAAAAAGATACATCTTAAATTTCCCGCCCGATAGAGGTGATAAAGCGTTTAGTTACCATTTGGTAAAAGATTACGATATCCGCATAAATATTTTGAAAGCGGAAGTTTACCCAGGAAAACGAGGTAGCCTGCTTCTTGAACTCCAGGGTAAAAAAGATAACATTGAAAACGGGGTTAAGTACCTTCAGAAGAATCAGATTACTTGTGAACCCTTAGATAAACGAATTCATTTAAATGAAGAAAAATGTATTGATTGCGGGAATTGTACCGCCGTATGTTTTGCCGGTTCATTAACAATGAACAAAGAGACCTGGAAACTGGAATTCGACAAAGACAAATGTGTAGTTTGTGAATTGTGTATTCCTGCCTGCCCTTTAAATTTGTTTGAAATTGATTTTAGGTAAGCTCTAAAAATGAAAGCTTCTGCGTTGTTTCGTAAATTTAAAATCCTCATTTACAAAAGTAAACTCCGGTGTTTAAATTTACTTACGCCTTGAATTTTCCTATTTTTAGAGTTTCCCGTCATGAAGCTATCTAAATTTTTAAACTGATTTTATACCTTTCGGTATAATACCATTTAGTATAAAGATGAATTTATTTGAAGAAAGAACATATCGAACCCAATTTAACACTGAACGTTTTACAGGCTTTGAAATAAGTTATCTGGAAACCGATTTATGGATTGGCATTGACACGGTTTCATTTCGACCCGAAATAAAAGAACTTGCACTTGCGAAAATAAAAAGTTTACGCAACAGATTCGATGAATACATTAAAGTAGAACCGTTCTTTAAAAAAAGCCTAAAACCTTTTCAATCCTCTGGCTTTGCACCTTTAGAAGCAATTGAAATGGCAGCCGCAGCCGAAAATGCGGGGATTGGACCTATGTCGGCGGTTGCAGGATTATTTGCCCGGGAAGTGGGAAAAGAAATTATTCAGAACTTTTCGGTTAAAGAATTGGTTATAGAGAACGGTGGTGATATTTTTGTTCTTTTAAAAGATGATTTGGTGTTTTCCGTTTTTGCTGGAGAATCTATTTTGTCGGAACGAATTGGATTGGTGATTCCTGCTGATAAGAAGAAACTTGGAATTTGTACTTCGGCTGGTACAGTTGGACCTTCGCTAAGTTACGGAAAAGCGGATGCAGTTGTAGTTGTTTGTGAGGATATTTTATTGGCCGACGCTTTTGCAACCGCCTTCGGGAACAAAGTAAAATCGCCAAACGATGTTGAGAAAGTGATTAAACAATCGGAAAAATATCCAGAAATTCTTTCGCTTTTAATTATTTGTGAAGATAAGATTGCAATTCGGGGAGATTATGAGATGAGAATTTTGAAGTAAACTTCTTTGTTAACTTTGTGAATCCTTTGTGCAACTTTGTGGTTATATTTTTAATTGCAGAAGACACAGAGAATGCACAGAATTCATTCAGAAGATTAGAAAATATAATAAATGATTAAAAAAGATATACGCAACGAACTCCTTACCCGCGTGCTTGTTATGGACGGGGCAATGGGTTCTTTAATTCAAGAATATAAATTAACCCAGGCGGAGTACCACGGAGAACGGTTTAAGGATTTTCCGCATGACCTAAAAGGAAATAACGATATTTTATCAATTACCAATCCTGATATTATTATCGAAATTCATACCAAATATTTGGAGGCTGGGGCTGACATTCTTTTAACAAACACTTTTAATGCCACCTCCATTTCGCAAGCCGATTATGGCACCGAAGAATTTGTTTACGAATTAAACAAAACTTCAGCTGAGATTGCTAAAAAAGTAGCGGATAAATTCACTGCCCAAAATCCAGCGAAACCTCGTTTTGTTGCGGGCTCACTTGGGCCAACAAATAAAACACTTTCACTTTCGCCCGATGTAAACGACCCTGGTTATCGCGCAGTAACTTTCGATGAAGTAAAAACTTCGTACCGCGAGCAAGTTGAAGGACTTTTAGACGGCGGTGTTGATTTGCTTATTATTGAAACTATTTTCGATACCTTAAATGGCAAGGCAGCTATTTTTGCCGTTGAGGAAGCATTGGAAGCACGCAGCATTAAACTTCCACTTATGGTTTCGGGAACAATAACCGATGCCAGCGGAAGAACACTTTCGGGACAAACACTGGAAGCTTTTTTAAATTCTGTTTCACATGTCGACTTGCTAAGTATTGGTTTAAATTGTTCACTGGGTGCGTCCGATTTACGTCCCTACGTAAAAGAACTTTCACGAAAAGCACCATTCCATATCAGCGCTCATCCAAATGCAGGTTTGCCAAATCAGTTTGGCGAATACGACGAAACACCGGAAATAATGACCGGTTATCTGCAAGATTATCTCGACAACAATTTTGTAAATATAATTGGTGGTTGCTGCGGAACTACTCCGGCACACATTCGTGAATTTGTAAAAATTGCAGAGAAAGCAAAACCGCATCAAATAAATAAGGCTGATTCAAATACAAAATTTAGTGGTCTGGAGCCTGTTACTTTAACTGAAGAAACCAACTTCGTAAATATTGGTGAACGGTGCAATGTTTCCGGGTCAAGGAAATTTGCACGCTTAATTCGCGAAGAAAAATACGAAGAAGCACTTTCAATCGCACGAGCACAGGTTGAAGATGGTGCACAGATTATCGATGTAAATCTGGACGATGCAATGTTGGATGCCGAAAAAGAGATGGTACAATTCCTGAACATGTTAATGGCTGAACCCGACATTGCCAAACTTCCGGTAATGATCGACTCTTCGAAGTGGAAAGTAATTGAAGCCGGATTAAAATGTTTACAGGGAAAAGCGATTGTAAATTCCATCAGTTTAAAAGAGGGTGAAGAGAGTTTTATTCATCAGGCAAAAGTGATAAAACGTTTTGGCGCAGCCGTAGTTGTAATGGCTTTTGACGAAGTAGGGCAAGCCGATAATTTGGAGCGCCGCAAAGAGATTTGTAGCCGGGCATATAAAATTCTTACTGAACAGGTCAACTTCCCTCCGCAAGATATTATTTTCGACCCTAACGTTTTAATCCTCGGTACCGGAATGGAAGAACATAGCAATTATGGTATCGATTTTATTGATTCGGTGCGATGGATAAAAGAAAATCTTCCTCATGCTAAAACCAGCGGTGGAATAAGCAACATTTCTTTTTCTTTTCGGGGCAACAATACAGTTCGTGAGGCCATGCATTCTGTATTTCTTTTTCATGCTATAAAAGCCGGACTCGACATGGGAATTGTAAATCCTGGAATGCTTCAGATTTATGATGAAATCCCGAAAGACCTTTTGGAAAAAACAGAAGATTTAATTCTTAACCGAAAAATTGACGCAACGGAGAAAATGCTCGAGTTTGCTGAAAATGTAAAATCGGATGGGAAAAAAGTGGAGCGTAAAAACGAATGGCGTGAACTTCCCCTTGAAAAACGTATTCAACACGCTTTGGTTAAAGGTTTTCCCGAGTTTATTGATGAAGATATGGCAGAAGCTGTAAAAAAATATAAACTGGCATTAGATATTATCGAAGGTCCGTTAATGGATGGGATGAATGTAGTTGGTGGATTGTTTGGAGCCGGTAAAATGTTCCTTCCACAGGTAATAAAATCGGCGCGTGTAATGAAAAAGGCGGTGGCTTTTTTACTTCCATTCATTGATGCCGACAAAGCAAAATACAATACAGTATCGTCTGCGAAAAAAGTATTGATGGCCACGGTAAAAGGCGATGTTCACGACATTGGAAAAAATATTGTGGGCGTTGTTTTAGCTTGTAACAATTACGAAATTATCGATTTAGGAGTTATGGTTCCCACCGAAAAAATAATTGATACTGCCATCAAAGAAAACGTGGATGTAGTTGGATTGAGTGGTTTGATTACTCCATCGCTGGAAATTATGGTTGACGTTGCGAAAGAAATGGAGCGTCGCGGACTGAATATTCCCATTTTAATTGGTGGGGCAACAACATCAAAAATTCATACGGCTGTTAAAATTGAACAAGAATATTCTTCCCCCGTAATTCATGTAAAAGATGCGTCGTTGGCAGTAAATGTGGTTTCAAACCTCATCGCAAAAAATCAAAAATACCTTGATTCGGTTAAAAATGATTATGCTGAGATTCGAAAATTTCAAGGGAATCGAAAACCTAAAAAATATTTGACTTTAGAGCAAGCCCAAAGAAATAAATTTAAAATAGACTGGAATAATACGCCCATTTACAAACCAAATTTTATTGGAGTAAAACAGCTTATTGATTTTCCACTGGAAGAATTACGTAAATACATCGACTGGACATTCTTTTTTATAACCTGGGGTTTAAAAGGGCATTTCCCACAAATTTTTAACGACGAGAAACAAGGCGACGCTGCAAAAAAACTATACGTCGAAGCCAACGAATTTTTGGATGAAATAATCGAAAAGAAAATGCTGCAGGCCAATGCAGTATTTGGAATCTGGCCTGCTAATGCCGATGGCGATGATGTGGTGATGTACGAAAATGAAACACGACAAAATGAGATTGGTCGGTTTTATCACATTCGTCAGCAGGAAAAGAAAAAGGAGGGAATTTCAAACTTCTGCCTTTCCGATTTTGTTGCACCAATTGAATGGGGTAAAATAGATTACTGTGGCGGTTTTGCTACAACCGGAGGAATTGGCATAGAAAAATGGAAAGACCAGTATCGCGCAGAAAACAACGATTACAAAGCAATTATGCTGGAAGCACTTGCCGACCGTTTGAGTGAAGCTTTCGCGGAATTACTTCACCTGCAGGTTCGAAAAGATTACTGGGGATACGCACCAAATGAAGATCTTTCGTTGGACGAAACACTCAAAATTAAATACCAGGGAATTCGCCCGGCACTAGGTTATCCAGCGTGCCCCGAACATTCAGAAAAAGAAAATCTCTTCAAATTATTAAAAGCAGAAGACGTTGGAATTACATTGACCGAACATTTTGCCATGTATCCAAATGCATCGGTTTCAGGAGAATTTTTTGTACATCCCGAATCGAGGTACTTCAGTTTAGAAAAAATTGGCAAGGATCAGGTTGAAGATTATGCAAAACGAAAAGGAAAAACGGTTGCATTTGTGGAGAAATTTCTGCCCACCAATCTGAATTATAAGTAAATAAGTTCGAAGCTGAAAGATGGAAGTCAGAATAAAAAAGGAGGAATGTCTTCGCAATAAAAAATAAACACAGAGATTTAATTTACCTGGAAATCCTAACATTGAACTATTGATTTTTAGGGTAATTTCAGCTTTCAACCCCGAAAAACTAATATTAAATTTTAAGTCTGAATAAAGTGGCAAACCTAATAAAACACACTTTTTTATACTTTTACAAATATTAAATTTTAACAAATGAAACAAGCATGTAAAAATTCTTGTAAACGACTTGTCCCGCATTTTAATCGGGAGAAGAATGATTATAGTGAGTTACATATGATACTATAAGACAAACAATTATAATCTTATGAAACGAGCATGTAAAAATTTTACACACAGGCGGATGGTTATAAGCGAGATACATCTGTTTCCGATAAAAAACACACAATTATAAACAGATGAAAATTTTCAGAAAAGGCAACATATATTATTTCATTTTAGGAATGCTGGTGATGCTCGTACTCGACATGGTTTTTAATTTTAACAATTCAGTTGAAAAAGAAATTGACAAAGAGCTAAACAAAGCGGGGCACAAAATTGAAAACATATTTAAATAATAGAAATGAAGGTAATCGATATCATAAACAAGTCATCAAAAACGGTTTTTTCGTTTGAACTTCTACCCCCTTTAAAAGGGAACAATACGAGCAGAATGTACCAAACAATTGAAAGTTTGATTGATTTTGACCCAAAATATATTAACATTACTACCCATCGCGACGAACTGGAATTTAAGGAATTACATGATGGAAGTATTGTTAAACGAACTGTCCGCAAACGTCCGGGAGCTGTTGCAATTGCAGCAGCCATTCAACACAAATATGGCATTCCTGTTATTCCTCATATTCTATGTGGCGGTTTTTCAAAAAGCGAAACCGAACATGTTTTAATCGATTTGAATTTCTTAGGTATTGAAAATATATTGGCATTGCGGGGCGACGGTTTAAAAAACCAGCATGTTTTTCAACCCGATCCAAATGGACATGCCTACGCCAATGAATTGGTAACTCAAATTAAAGATCTGCAAAAAGGTAAATATTTAGAGACAGACTTAAAAAATAGTACTCCGCTCGATTTCTGCATTGGCGTGGCCGGTTATCCTGAAAAACACTTTGAATCGCCAAATAAGGAGCTCGATTTAACTAATTTAAAACAAAAAGTTGATGCGGGTGCAGATTACATTGTAACCCAAATGTTTTTTGATAATAAAATATATTACGATTTTGTGGCAAAATGCCGCGAGATTGGAATTACTGTCCCAATTATTCCAGGAATAAAACCCATTAATTTAAAAAACCAACTCACAGTTCTACCCAAAATATTTAGTATCGATTTACCTTTTGAACTGGCAAATGAACTGGCAAAATGCAAAAATAACGAGGAAGCCCGGAGAGTTGGTACCGAGTGGGCCATTATTCAGTCGAAAGATTTGGTCGCCAACAACGCACCGTCGTTACATATTTATACGTACGGAATTTCGGATAACGTGGGAGAAATTATAAAGGCTGCCTTTTAAAAGAGAGGTTTTTTCAATTGCCGAAAATAATTAAGTTGTAAAGAATTAATCATGATTAGAAGTTACAAAAAAACAGATGAATTGAAAGTTATAGATGTTTGGTATAAAGCATCAACACTGGCTCATTCGTTTTTAGGCTCCGACTTTATGGATCAGGTAAAAAAAGATATGAGCGAACTCTATTTACCAAATGCTGACACCTGGATTTATGAGGAAGAAAATACATTAATCGGTTTTATAAGTATGCTTGGTAACGAAATTGGGGGTTTGTTTGTTTTGCCAAGTCATCATTCAAAAGGAATTGGAACTCAGTTGGTAAATTATGTCCATAAATTTCATAAAGAAATAGAAGTTGAAGTTTTCAAAAAGAATCGTATTGGGAGGGCATTTTACGACAAGTATGGATTTAAATTATTGAAGGAATATTTTCATACAGAAACTAATAACAAAATATTACGAATGAAATTTTAATAAGAATATTCTTAAAAACAAGCCCTGAAAATTAATATTTTCAGGGCTTGTTTTACTTGCTACTAACAACTATCTATAAGCTCAATTCCCCATTTTAACCTGACTGTTAATTTTATCGTTTTTTGCCTGGTCGTTCATTTTTAAGGAATAAATCATTGCTTCAACCTGGCGCAGTAAATTTCTCTTGTCTTTGCTCGGTGCATAAACATAACCAAATGCAACAACAACGCGCTGGTTGGTTGCATCCAATTCAGCTATGGAAATATATGGCCCGCCCATAAAATCATTCTCAACACGCCAAAGCCCGCGCATTTCTGAGGTATAATTTCCATTGTGTTCATGAACATTAAAAATTTGCTGAAATCTTTTTTCGGTTGACATATAACTCCCTTCGGTTGGCCCAGGAATATTTGCTTTTAATACTTCGTCGCGAATGTTTAATAGATAGTTTACCGTAAAAGTACTATCTGAAACGTAAGGGAAAGTATATAAAACTATGCCTTGGGAAATCTCCGGTGTTTCGTATTTAAACCAAATTAAATCTTCTTTTTGTTCTGTAATGATAAATCCCGGAGGTACTTTCATTGTAACTCCAAAATCTTTATTCAACACATTGTAAACAGCTTTTTCGTAAAATTTATTGTAATTCATTGTTTGCCGTTCTTTTTCGGCTGCAATAAAGTACGTTAAAATATCGTCTCCGTTCTCTTTAAATATTTCCTCGAATTTTTCCGCAGTTTTTGCTTGTATTTGAACAGTTGCCTGCGGATAAGCCCATACATCATCAGTAAAACTAATTCCTTCGTTTTCTACATTCGACGAAATGTTTGTTTGAATAATGTTGCGAGTACTTTTAAATATTTTTTTAAAAGCAGCATGAGGAACATCAACCAAATCAAAAATGGGTTCGTCCTGAGGCAGCCCAAGTTGTGGCTGGGCAAGTGTTTCCCGAATAAGTTTTCCGGTAGAACTTCCCCACGACTCTTTGGAAATCACAACAACCAATTCGCTGGAATATCCTGTAATGTTTGTATGCATTACCGGACTATCGTTTGAACAAGACTGTAAAATAATTACTGCAAGAAATGTAAGAAACAGATAAATAAACTTGGATTTCATGATGTTGGATTATTAGAATTAGACTTTTTCTTACAAAAACCTTACCAGTTTTAAACAAAAAAATCCCGTGCCTGCTTTATGCAGGTACGGGATTTGCCACAATATCTATTCGATATTAGTTGTCAATTTTTTCCGGATCGGATTTACTTGGCTCTTCGTCCTCATCCATTTCACTTTTGGCTTTTTTAAACTCCTTCATCCCTTTTCCAAGGCCTTTCATTAATTCAGGAATTTTACGCCCTCCAAAAAGGAGTACTACAATAATTAAAATGATAATTATTTCCTGTGGTCCTACAAAACCTGCTATTACAAATAAATTCATGATGTTATGCTAAAATTGGTTTGATACAAAAATATAATTTTTTTACTAAAAAGTTCCGTTAATCATTTTTATTATGTCATTGGCATTTGCAAAAAGAACTAATGCCAAAAGTAAAATCATTCCTGCTATTTGTGCATACTCTAAAAATTTCTCGTTTGGTTTTCTTCCTGTTATCATTTCGCCCATTAAAAACATTACATGTCCACCGTCCAAAGCCGGAATTGGTAACAAGTTCATAATAGCAAGAATAATTGAAATAAACGCGGTCATATTCCAAAATGAATGCCAATCCCACGTTCCTGGGAAAATATTACCAATGGTAGCAAAACCACCCAACGATTCGTATGCTTTTGTTTCCTTTTTAAAGAACAGCTTAAACTGTTTTAAATAATCGCCTGTAGTTTGAACACCTTTTTTTATACCCGCAGGAATCGATTCAAAGAAACCATATTTTATAGACTTAAATTCAAAAAACTGATCGCCAGCATGACTGTTTTTTATTCCAATCATTCCATCTTCACCTAGCGTCATCGCAATTTCTTTTGCCTGCCCATTGCGTTCAATATTTATAACTATTGGCTGTCCAATATTTCCTTTGAGTGCAGAAGACCACTCGTCGAAATAAGTAAAATACTTTCCGTTAAGTCCCTTAAATTCATCTCCTATTTGCAGTCCTGCCGCTTGCCCGCGTGAATTTTTCAACCATCCTTCAACACCCATTTTAAAAGGAAAACGGGGAGCCATTACACCTTTACTTTTTAGAATAAGTGCAAGATCGGAGTCACTAATTTCAACATCTATTTTTTGTCCATTTCGTTCAACCTGAACAAATTTCGCATTGTCCAAAACAATAGTAGGAATAATCTTCATGAAATTATCTACATATTGATTATCTACCGTTAAGATTTTATCCCCATTTTGAAAGCCGATTTGTGTGCCTACTTCATTTACTTCAATTCCATATTTTGCATTCTCCGTTGGAAGGAATTCTTCGCCCCAGGCATATAAAATGCCGATATAAATAACCATGGCAAACAAAAAATTCATCGTCACCCCACCTAGCATTATCAATAAACGTTGCCATGCCGGTTTTGCACGAAATTCGTATGGTTGTGCCGGAAGTTTCATCGCTTCTTTGTCCATCGACTCATCAATCATCCCCGAAATTTTCACATAACCACCCAATGGCAACCAGCCAATTCCATATTCTGTATCTCCTTTTTTTATCTTAAAAAGCGAAAACCAGGGATCAAAAAACAGGTAAAATTTTTCAACGCGCGTGTTAAATAAACGGGCAAACATAAAATGCCCAAATTCGTGCAGTACAACTAGTATAGAAAGGCTTAAAAGTAATTGAGCCGTTTTAATTAATATCGTTTCCATTCAAATTTTTTCTAATTTTCAATTAACCGTTCTGTTATTCTTCTGGCTTCAGCATTGGTTTGAATTAAATCATCTAATTCGGGGTTTTTAATTAATGCTACCTTTTGCATGACAGTTTCTATCGTTTCCGACATCTGCAAAAACCCTATTTTTTTATTCAAAAATGCTTCTACAACCACCTCATTTGCAGCATTTAAGACACATGGCATGTTGCCCCCTAAATCAAGTGCTTCAAAAGAGAGTGCAAGGTTACGAAAAATTTTTGTATTTGGCGGCTCAAAATTAAGAGTCGGATAGTCTAAAAAGTTGAACCTCGGGAAATTGTTCTTTATTCGAGATGGAAATCCAATGGCGTATTGAATGGGTAATTTCATATCAGGCAATCCCATCTGTGCTTTCATTGAACCATCCTCGAACTGAACGATTGAATGAATAATAGATTGCGGGTGTATAATTACATCAATTTTTGATGAGGGCAATCCAAAAAGCCAATGCGCCTCAATCATTTCAAACCCCTTGTTCATTAATGTGGCTGAGTCTATTGTAATTTTATCTCCCATCTCCCAGTTGGGATGCGCCAAAGCGTTATCAACCGTAACGTTCTGAAGTTCAGTTGCAGACATTCCCCGAAATGGGCCACCCGAACAAGTCAAATAAATTTTTTCAATGGGGTTCATAAATTCGCCAACCAAACATTGAAAAATTGCCGAATGCTCTGAATCTACCGGAATAATTTCAACTTTCTTTTCGTGGGCTAATTTTGTAATTATTTCACCTGCAACTACCAGGGTTTCTTTGTTTGCCAGTGCTATGTTCTTCCCTGCTTTTACTGCGTGATAAGTAGGAATCAATCCAGAATAACCAACCATTGCAGTGAGCACTAAATCAACTGTATCCATTTGTACCACCTGATTAAGGGCATCGTTTCCGGCATAAACCTTTATCGGCTCATTTGCCAATGCCTCGGAAACAACTTTATATTTATCTTCGTTTGCAATAACAACTGCATTTGGCTGAAATTTTTTTGCCTGCTGAATTAATAAATCAACATTATTATTAGCCGTTAATACTTCAATTTCAAATTTATCTGAGTTTTGCTCGATAACTTCCAATGATTGTGTTCCGATAGAACCGGTAGAGCCAAGAATAGCTATTCTCTTTTTCATGGGTTTATAATTGTTTATTTTTAACAGCAACACATGTAACTTGCTGAATAACCATCCTCCTGTTTGCCAATATTTGCCATGCTCGTTTTAACTGTTTATAATTTTTTTTGCAACAGATGGAACTCCCTAAAATATAATCATACTTTGTGTGTGATTTTGTCTCACGGTCGTTTCATAAAATTTTAAAAATCGATGTATTGCTCTGGGTTTAATGCATTCCCTTTGTACCAAAGTTCGAAATGCAAATGCGGCCCGGTGGTAAGTTCTCCGGTATTTCCAATAATTGCAATGGCTTCGCCTGCTTCCACTTTATCTCCAGTGTTTTTCAACAATTCGGCATTGTGTTTATAAACTGAGATTAAATCCGTTTCATGCTGAATATAAATTACATATCCGGTTTCAACTGTCCATCCCGAAAAGATTACCGTTCCTTGTAAAATCGCTGAAATTCTAGCATTCGGCACACTTACTAAATCAATTCCAAAATGGTCTTTGCTGGAATTAAAATGATTTGATACCACTCCATTTACGGGAACGAAAAAATGCATCTGACTAATTCCGGTATTTTTACTGTCGTTATTTTGAATGGATAAACTTAACTGTTCTGCCAGCAATTTATCTTGAAAAACCGAATCGTGGTTGAATTCCATAAATTCAATATCATTGGTTTCAACATTCGTGTTAATATCCAAATTATCTTCCGGGATTTCGCCAGAAATTATCGCTTTTATTCCCTTGAAAAACTCATCTCTTTTTATTAGCTCGTTTTCTAAAGAATCTACTTTTAAAGCATTGTGAACCAATATTTGTCTATACTCCGCTTTTGGATAACCAGGAATATATTCTCGCAATCCGGTTGTAGCAATAAGTAAAATTACCAATACTACAATTATTGCAGACAACAAGCTTGTAACGGTAAATACTTTTAATCGAGAAAGTTTTATACTCCAAACCGATTGAAAAGTTGTATCGTTATAAATAATTAAACGATACTGGTCTTTTAATTTATCAAAAACTTTATTTTTCTTTTTTTTTTCCACTGCGTTTTTTTGAAGGTTACAAATTTAGAAAGAATTGAGAAACAAAGTTGTTGTTTATCCTTTTTTATCCAAAAGTCAAATTTTTGATTCTGTAAATTATAAAATTCATTGGAAAAAGTAACACCACCTTTTTTATTTATGTAATGTTGCAACAAAATATATACTAATGCTTTGTCTAACAAAATAGGATACAATAATTACTAATTTACAAGACTTGAAGATGTTTAATGGGTATTGTTTTGACAAAATATTATTCCGAATGAGAATGTACCATTAAACACATTTACTTCAAAAAAGACAAATATCACTTTAACAAAAAAAGTAAAAAACTATATTTGTCAATTATAAAAGAGAAAAGTTGAAATAAATATGAAAAAATTAAATTTAATACTGCTCCTTACCGTGTTTATTATTGGTTCGGCAGTGGCTGATGAAGGGATGTGGCTTCCTTCTTTGATTCATAAATTGAATATCGCCGACATGCAGAAAGCCGGTTTGGAATTAAGTGCTGAAGATATTTACAGCATCAATAATTCGAGTTTAAAAGATGCGGTTGTGGCATTGGATCATGGTTCGTGTACTGCAGAGTTAATTTCGAAAGACGGATTATTATTGACAAATCACCACTGTGGTTTTGGAGAAATTCAAAGTCATTCGAGTGTTGAACACGATTATTTACAAGACGGATTTTGGGCCATGTCGCGAGAAGAAGAGTTGGCAAACCCAGGCAAAACAGTTACTTTTTTAGTTCGTATTGAAGATGTAACTGAAAAAGTTCTTGCCGATGTAACTTCAGAATCTACTGAAGAAGAACGCAGTGAAAAGATAAACGAAGTTTCTGGGAGTTTAGAAAAAGAAGCAAAAGGCGACACACATTACGAAACTTATGTACGTAGTTTTTTCAACGACAATAAATATTATCTTTTTGTGGTAGAAACATTCAAAGATATTCGTTTAGTTGGAGCACCACCACAAGCACTTGGTAAATTTGGTGGCGACACCGACAATTGGATGTGGCCACGCCATACCAACGATTTTTCGATGTTTCGCGTTTATTGCGGACCAGATGGTTTACCGGCCAGCTATTCAGAAGAAAATGTTCCTTACCAACCAAAACATTTTTTACCCATTTCGTTAAAAGGTGTTGAAAAGGGCGATTTTGCCATGATTATGGGATATCCGGGAAGAACAAATCGATACAAAACTTCGTACGGTGTAAATTATACAATGGAAGTTACCAACCCGGTTCGTGTTGAAGTTCGTGAGAAAAAGCTCGAAATTATTGGTGAATATATGAAAACCAGCCCTAAAGCGAGAATTCAATATTCGTCGAAATATGCCCGTAGTTCGAATTATTACAAATACAGTATTGGTCAAAATAATGGTTTAAAAAACTTAAATGTAATTGATAAGAAAAAAGCGTTGGAAAATGAATTTACAAGTTGGGTGAATGCCGATAATTCACGCAAAGAAAAATATGGCGAAGCTTTAAAATTAATCGAAAATTCTTATATTGATTCGGAGGCAAGTCGGGCGCTAGAATACATTTCTGAAGCTTTAATGCGTGGCCCGGAAATTTTCATGTTTGCTTACCGTGCAAAATCATTAATTAGCTTGTTGGAAAAACCCGAAGAAAATAAGGATAAAATTGACCGTATTGTTGAAAGGATTAAAGGTTCGATGGATGAATATTTTAAAGATTACGATGCTGTAACCGACAAAAAAATTGCTGGAGAGTTAATGAAACTTTATTCAGAAAATAATAATGCCAAATTTTATCCGGCATTTTTTGAAACTGTTCAAAAGAAATACAAAGGCGATTTCTCTAAATTTGCCGAGAAGATGTTTGCCAAATCGGTTTTTGATAATCAAGAAGAATTAGAAGCTTTTCTGAAAAACCCGTCATTAAAAGTGTTGAAAAAAGATATGGCCGTGCAAGCTGCTGGAGATGTATTTTCGAAACTGCGTGAGATCGGCAAAATAGCAGGAAAAACTACCGATAATTTATTGAAAGGGAGAAGACTTTTTGTGGCAGGTTTAATCGAGATGGACAAGGAAAAAAGCTTTTACCCGGATGCTAATTCAACCATGCGTTTAACTTATGGAAATGTTTTGGATTACGAGCCTCGCGACGGTGTCACTTATGATTATTATACAACAACCGATGGTTATATTGAAAAAGAAATTCCAGGTGACACAGAATTCGATGTTCCTTCAAGAATGAAAGAATTATTGACTGCAAAGGACTTTGGTAAATATGCCGATAAAGATGGATCGTTGCACGCTTGTTTTATTACCAACAACGACATTACCGGAGGAAATTCGGGCAGTCCTGTTATTAATGCGAAAGGCGAATTAATTGGAATTGCATTCGATGGAAACTGGGAAGCAATGAGTGGCGACATTGCTTTTGAACCTGACTTGCAACGTTGTATTAATGTTGACATTCGGTTTGTGCTTTGGGTTATTGATACCTATGCAGGTGCTACTCATTTAATCGACGAAATGAAAATTGTACAGTAAGAATTTAATTTTCTTATATTTCAACCCCGTCAGATTTGGCGGGGTTTTTTTATGACGACAATTAGATTTATAGTTTGTTTTTCTAGGATTTTACTAACTACTTTGTACTAATTACTAATTACTATAAAAATGACCCGACCCAAAATTACAGTTTACACTGATGGTGCAGCACGCGGAAACCCGGGAAAGGGAGGTTACGGAATTGTAATGCTTTCTGGTGAACACCGAAAAGAACTTTCGCAAGGCTACCAACATACTACAAATAACCGGATGGAATTACTCGCCGTTATTGTTGCTTTAGAAACCTTAAAAATAGAAGGTTGCGATGTTACTGTTTATACCGACTCGAAATATGTTGCCGATTCGGTTACAAAAGGGTGGGTATTTAATTGGGTAAAAAAACGATTTAAGGGGAAAAAGAACCCGGATTTGTGGATGCGTTTTCTTGAGATTTATAAAAAACACTTGGTTAAATTTGTATGGGTAAAAGGGCATGCAAACAATCCCCTAAACGAACGTTGCGACGAGCTGGCGGTGGAAGCTTCATTTGGTCAAAATTTACCTGAAGATACTGGATATAAACCCGAATAAAATAAAATTTAGTAATGAAAAATTTAATTCTAATTGTACTTTCAATCTTGATTTTCTCGTGCTCTCAAAATGAAAATATTCAAGTAAAAAGTCCCGATGGAAAAATTCAGGTCAATTTTGCAGTAAACGATTCATCAGCCATTTTTTATTCAGTTGATTTTGAAGATTCAATCCTCATTCAAAAATCCCAACTGGGATTTCAATTTCAGAATGATTTTTGTTTTGGGGAAAATCTGGAAATTGTCTCTTTTTCAGAACAGAAAATTAATCAGTCGTGGAAACCGGTTTATGGTGAAAGATCGGTTGTAAAAGACAGTTACAATCAGCTTACTATTCATTTAAAAGAATCCATTTCACCTAAAAGAGAGTTTGAAATAGCATTTAGAGTTTACAATGAAGGTGTTGCATTTAACTATTCCTTTTTATCTCAGTCGGAAGAAAAATCAATTATCATTCAAAAAGAGTTAACTGAATTTAAATTAAATGAAGATTACAACTGTTGGATCTCTGACCGGGCACAGTCGGAATACCGAAATATTCCCATTAGTTCGATTACAAAACCTGCCGAAAGACCGCTGGTAATTGAAGCAGGTAAAAATGTAATTGCATTGGGAGAAGCAAAACTTATCGACTTCCCACGTATGAAATTTTTGGCAGGAGAAAAAGAAAACTCGTTAGTTGCAGCATTACATGGCGAAGCAAAAATACAACTCCCATACACAACTCCCTGGCGAACAATAATGATTGGAAAATCGGCAGGTGAATTATTGGAAAACAATTATTTTTACGAAAACTTTAACGATGCCTGCGCAATTGAAGATGTATCGTGGATTAAACCCGGGAAGGTAATTCGCGAGGTAACTTTAACAACTCAAGGTGGAAAAGCATGTGTTGATTTCGCGGCCGAAAACGGATTGCAATACGTTGAATTTGATGCCGGCTGGTATGGCCCGGAATATGATCCAGAATCAGATGCAACTACAATTACAGTAGACCCAAAACGTTCAACCGGACCTTTGGAATTACTGGAGATTATCGAATATGCAGAAAGTAAAAATATTGGAATTATTTTATACGTAAACCGACGGTCGTTGGAAAAACAGCTGGATGAAATTTTGCCGCTATTTAGAAAATGGGGAATAAAAGGAATAAAATATGGATTTGTTCAGGTGGGTTCGCAAGAGTGGACAAGCTGGTTGCACGTAGCTGTTAAAAAAGCTGCTGAAAACAAGCTGATGGTTGACATTCACGATGAATACAGACCCACTGGATTTTCAAGGACTTATCCCAATTTAATGACTCAGGAAGGAATTCGGGGCGATGAAGAAAGCCCCAGTAATAAACACACTTTAATTACCCTATTTACAAGAATGATTGCAGGTGCCGGCGATAATACGAATTGTTATTATGCTCCGCGAGTTCAGGAAAATATGGGAGGAAATGTTTCGCAGTTGGCAAAAGCCGTGATGATTTACAGTCCTTGGCAATTTTTATTTTGGTACGATCGACCACAAGATTCGCCAGGCAAAAAAGGCGGTGCCGGAAGTTCTATAGGATTTATTCAGAACCACACCGAATTGGAATTCTTTAAAAATATGCCCACCGTTTGGGCCGAAACAAAAGTCCTGGAAGGAGAAATCGGAAAATTTGCCACTATTGTTCGAAGGTCTGGGGATGACTGGTTTTTGGGTTCATTAACAGGAAATCAGAGTAAATCGGTTGAAATCAATCTTGATTTCTTAGATACCAATACAAATTACAGAGCCATAATTTATTCCCACGATTCCGAATTTAAATCTTCAACCAAAGTTAAAATTGAAAAACAAGTAGTAACATCTGATAAAACACTAAATTTTGCAATTTCCGAAAAATCCGGGTTGGCAATTTATTTTGAAAAAATGTAAAAAAAGGGAGGAAAGAATAGTCGATTACAAGTCCAGTTCCAGTTGCTCGTTTAATAAACGAAAGGTCATTCGATGATATTTTGTAACTCCAAATAATTTAATTCCCTGGCGGTGTTTTTTTGTGGGGTAACCTTTGTTTTTATTCCATGCGTAGTTAGGAAATTCTTTATGAATTTGTTCCATAAAATCATCGCGATAAGTTTTTGCCAAAACAGAAGCCGCTGCAATTGAAAAAAACCGTCCATCGCCTTTTATCATGCAGGTAAATGGAATTTTTAATTGCGTTCGAAACCGGTTTCCATCAATTAACAGGTGTTCAGGTGCAATTTTTAATTTAAAAACGGCACGGTTCATCGCAAGAAAAGAGGCATTTAAAATATTCACCTCATCAATTTCTTTGTTAGAAACCGCTTCAACTGCCCAAACCAAAGCTTCTTTCTCAATAAGAGGCCGAAGTTTATAGCGTTGTTTTTCCGTCAGTTTTTTTGAATCGTTTAAAAGGTCATTTTCAAAATCGGGAGGCAAAATTACTGCGGCTGCAAAAACAGGCCCAGCCAAACATCCCCTGCCCGCTTCATCGCAGCCCGCTTCAATTGTATCTTCTTTATAGTATGGTAATAATTTAGATTCTGCCATTCAGTCATTCAATAAATCACTCCTTTAATTATTGCAAAGCCCGTTCAATACTCATCCATAACAAACGCGCCGTTTCGTCCCAGCTAAACTTCTCTTTTTGTTTAAATCCCTTTTCAATTAACGATTTTCTTAATTCATCATCGTTAACCAATTGTAACATCGCCTCCGTTATTTGATCTATTTTAATGGGATCGGCATACAAAACGGCATTTCCACCCACTTCAGGAATAGATGTAGTATTGGAGCAAATTACGGGAACTCCGGCACTCATTGCTTCAACAATAGGAATTCCAAAACCTTCGAAAAACGGGACAAAAGTCAATGCCAATGCCGCGCCAAATATGTCGTGCAATTCAGGCGTTGTAACTCTTCCGGTAAACACCACATTGTTTTTATAACGCATATTCTCAAACGTTTCAAAAATATCTCCTGTTTTGTGCATTTCGCCACCTACAATTACCAATTTAATACTGTTTTCGGTGACACTTTTAAAAGCATCGAACGCTTTTAGCAAGCCGCTCACATTTTTACGAGGATGAAGTGCTCCAACAAATAGAAAAAAATCAGAGCCGTCGGTATATTTTTTACGAACCGCAATTTTTCCTTTTTCTGAAATAGGTTTAAAAATTTGATTAATCCCATCGTAAACCACATCAATCTTGTCGTAATCTACTTTGAATGAACGGGTAATATCTTCTTTTGAATAGAAAGAAACGGTGGCAATTCGTTTGGCGATATGGGCAAATTTTGGAAAGAAATAGTTGTAATATTTTGCTTTTAACCATGGCAAATCGTCTGGGCGGTGCACAAAATTAATATCGTGAATAACTCCTAATTGCGGTACTTTTGTTCGCAACGACAAATAACCATCAGGCGAAAGAAACAAATCGGCATTGTATCTTTTTAGAATTCGTGGAACTTGAAACTGGAACCACATATACCACAAAACAGGGTGCCGGGTTGGCGGTCCGATTACAACCGGAGTTACATTTTCAGCAAATATATAATCGGGATCAAAGGGACGGTCGAAAATAAATATAAACTGATGTTCCGGATGATTGATTGTCATCCGCTTTAACGTTTCCAGTGTAAACCATCCAATTCCTTCTAATTTCCCCTTTAGCAACAAGCGGGTATTTACGGCTATTACCATAAAGTTTTATGTTCAATTTTGGGTAAATGTACAAAGTCTGTTTAAATATTTGCTACATTTATCTGCTGAATTTAAACGATAAACATTTCAATATTCGGGTTTTGAAACGCAAATTTATTACCAATCTCATATTACTCCTTTTCCTAAACCTTTTAATTAAACCGTTTTGGATTTTTGGAATCGACCGAACCGTTCAAAACATGGTTGGAGATCAGAGTTATGGGCTGTATTTTGCACTGTTCAATTTCTCGATGATTTTAAATATTTTTCTCGACATTGGAATTACCAGTTACAATAACAGAAACATTGCACAACATAACTTTTTGTTGAAAAAACATGTTTCAAATATCGTTGGGTTGAAGTTTTTACTTGCGATTGTTTATGCCATTTTTAGTTTTGGAATTGCGGCAATTATTGGGTACGATAAAATCCAACTTCACCTACTTTTGTTTTTGGTATTCAACCAATTTCTTATTTCTTTTACACTTTATTTACGATCGAATATTAGTGCCCTTCATTTATTTCGCACGGATAGTATAATTTCGGTTCTCGACCGGAGTTTTATGATCGTAATTTGTAGCATTCTTTTATTTACAAATGTTTTAGGAGGAAACTTTAGCATTGAATGGTTTGTTTATGCACAAACTGTAGCGTATGTTTTAACTTCATTAATCACATTTGCAATTGTTTTGGGCAAATCGGGAAAAATAAAAATTCAATTTAATTTGAAATTTTTCCTCGTATTTCTTCGGAAATCATATCCATACGCACTGCTTATTTTGTTGATGTCGTTTTATAACCGCATCGATTCTGTAATGCTGGAGCGGCTACTTCCCGACCCTCTCGGAAAAGAACAGGCTGGAATTTATGCGCAGGCATTTCGATTGTTAGACGCTGTTTCAATGTTTGGGGTTCTTTTTGCAGGGCTGCTTTTACCTATTTTCGCAAAAATGATTAAACAGAAAGAATCCGTTAGGCAAATGGTTAAGCTTTCATACACATTACTAATCATTCCTTCAATCATTATTGCTGTTTCAAGTGTTTATTATAATCACGAAATAATGGCTGTTTTATATAAGTCGAACACCGCACACTCTTCCGAAATTCTTGGAATTTTAATGCTTGGTTTTATTGGAATTGCAACCACTTATATTTTTGGAACGCTGCTAACTGCGAACGGCAGTTTGAAATATTTGAATATTATGGCGTTCTCTGGAATGGTTTTAAATGTTGTACTAAACCTGATTCTGATTCCTCGTTTCTACGCTTTTGGTTCGGCATACGCAAGTTTGATAACACAAATTTTTACCGCAGTAATTCAGGTCGTTTTAGTTTTGGTAATTTTTAAACTGAAACCCGGGGTTAAATTTGTATTTCAGCTACTTCTATTTGTTGGTGTTGTTGTTGTTTTTGGAACCATCTCTAAAAGTATTGACAACTGGTTTTATGGTTACCTGGCTATGATTTCTGCTTCTGTAATATTTGCAGTTTTACTCAAATTATTCAATTTAAAAGATTTGTATCAAATTATTCGCTACGATCAGAAATGACAAATCCAACGATAAAACAGCTTCAAAACGATGATGAATTTGAATTGATTGCTGAACTCAACCATCAGCAAATTAAAGAATTCGTAATTAACCAACTTTCAGAAAATGGCAAAATCGTGAGGATGTATATGATTTACCAGATTCTGATGATTCTGATTGGGCTTTTCTTTTTAACACGTTCAGTTGTTCTTGCTTTTCAGAATTATTCGGAGCCACTTTATTATTCTGCAGCAGCATTCATTTTTTGCTTTTCGCTTTTAATTGTAATTCATGAATTGTTACATGGGATTGCATTAAAACTTACCGGAGCAAAAAGAGTAAATTTCGGTGGTTATTTAAAGAAATTTATTTTCTATGCCGAGGCCGATCAATTTGTAATCAATCGAAAACAGTTTGCATTTATTGCATTTACACCTCTGGTTATCGTCAAAATAATTACTCTATTTGGAGTAATTCTATTTCTGCATTCACCCCTATTTTACTTTCTAATTTTTGTGATGAGTGCACACAGTCTGTTTTGTGCCGGCGATATTGGATTATTTTCTATTTTTTATAAATACAAAAAATCGGAGATCTATACGTTTGATGTGAAGGCAGAAAAAAAGAGTTATTATTTTAAAAAAAAATGCTGCCAATAAATTAAATCCAATCAAATAGTTCGTCATCCAGAACTGGGTTCAGGATATTTATCTTGTCATATTCGATTCTGGCAGCTGGAATGACGATAGGTATAATAACCTAAAAGCTTATAACAGCAACAGTTGATTTTCCAGGGCTTGAAATTACTTTTAAACTACCGCCATGCATTTGCATAATTTGTCTGGAAAGACTTAATCCTATTCCGGAGCCACTTTCTTTTGTAGTAAAAAACGGAATAAATATTTTTTCCAAAACATCTTCCGGAATACCGGGGCCATTGTCAACAACACGAATTTCAGGACGACCATTTTCTCCCAGATTAGAAATTATCTTAACTTTTGCTGTTTGATTTTCAGCATTTGCCTGGAAAGCATTTTTAACCAGATTTATTAATACCTGCGAAACTTGTTTCTCGTCAGCTAAAATTTCCAATTCTTCGGGTTTCACTTCAAAACTAATTTCAACATGCTCGGCATGATTAAACGATCCGGAAAGAATATTAATGTTTTCGATGAGATTTTTTACTGAAAACAGTTTCTTCTTTGGCTTTGAAAGTCGTGTGAGTTTACGGTAAGAATCAACAAACGAAATTAATCCTTTTCCCTGTTCCCGAATAACTTCCAATCCGCGAATGGTAGTAGCAATGGTTTTTTCATCGATTTCGGAAGGCGATTTAACCTCCCCATTTGTATAAAAATAACCACCCAAACTTTCTGAAAGAGAAGTAATCGGCGTAATCGAATTCATAATTTCATGCATCATTACACGTATCAGTTTTCGCCATGAATCAAGTTCTTTCTCATCCAACTCATTTTTAATATCCTGTACTGAAAGCAGCATCAATTCTTTTTTATCGGAAATAAATGAACTCGCCTTAATCAACAACTGAATAGTTCCCCCTTCATTATTAATAGTTACAAGCCTTTGCTCCGAAGGCTGCATACTTTTAATTGCCATAAAAAGTTTATGGTTCACTTTGTCGAGCTGGTTTAAATGCGTAAGTACATCGAGCGAAAAAAATCGTTTCACCAACGAATTTGTATGTAAAATAAAACCTTTTTTGTTGAACGTTAACATACCCGTTGCTGCATGTTCAATAAGTGCTTGGAAATACTGCTCCTGTTGCCTGTTTTCAATCTGGATTTGTTGAATCTGTCTGTTTACCTTGTTTAGGCTTTTATTGAGTTCGAGAACCGTCTTGTTGTTAGTTTGCTCTGGAAAAGAGAGTGTTGAATCTTCGTTTTTAATGGCATCGAAAAAATAGAACAAACGACGATTGGTCTTATTTAAAAACCAAATCAGATTTCCTGTAATTATACAAATCATCAATAACAGGAAAATGGATAAGACAAACCAATTTTTTCCGAAAAACGACCAGCCTAGTAATAGAGAAAAAGTCACTAATAGAAACACACGAGCACATATCTGAACGTACAGGTTTTTACTGATCATATTCCGTATTTTTTAATCTTGTTATATAAAGTCTGGCGAGTAACACCAAGTTGATCGGAGGCTGAACTCATATTCCCGGCACTTTTATCAATTGCTGTAAGAATCATCTTTTTTTCCATCTCTTCAATGGTTAAATGCTGGTCATCAAATTTACCGGAAAGGACCGGACGAAGGAAAAAATCTTCGGGTTTTAAAACAGAAGAATCACCCAAAATTACTGCTTTCTCAATCGTATGTTGCAATTCACGAATATTCCCGGGCCATTGATATTTTAACAATTTATCTTGTGCTGCCTGATTAATTTTAAGTCCCGGTTTTCCGTATTTCGAAGTATATTTTTTCAAAAAGAAATCGGCAAGAACAATAATATCGTCCCCCCTGTCTCTCAATGGTGGCACTTCAATTTGGATCGTATTTATACGATATAAAAGATCTTCCCGAAAAAGACCTTCTTCAACCAATTGACGCAAATTTTTATTGGTTGCACAAACCAGTCGGATATTAACGGGAATAGACCGATCGGAACCAATTCGCATAAATTCGCGGTTCTGAATTGCCGCTAAAAGTTTGGCTTGTAAATGAAATGAAAGGTTTCCAATTTCATCTAAAAAGAGTGTGCCTTTGTTTGCTGTTTCAAATTTCCCGGCGCGATTTTCACGAGCGTCAGTAAAAGCTCCTTTTACATGTCCAAACAGTTCACTTTCAAACAGTGTTTCACTAATAGCACCCATGTCAACGTCAACCATAACCTCGCGATTTCTTAACGATAAGCGATGAATTTCACGGGCGATTAACTCTTTCCCCGTTCCATTTTCACCGGTTATTAAAATATTGGCATTGGTTTTTGCAACTTTCCGTACCATGTTCATCACGTGCATCAATTGTGGGGACGAACCAATAATATACTTCTGGTCACGATTTAATTCTTGTTTTAATTGTCCTACTTCTTTTTTCGAATAATTAAGCTGAATAGCTGCTTTAGCCGTTGCCAGTAATTTGCTATTTTCCCAGGGTTTTGGTATAAAATCGGTTGCTCCCTGTTTCAGCGCTTTTACAGCCAATTCAACATCACTGTAAGCTGTAATTAAAACAACAGAAATATCGGGATAATTCGTTTTTAAATGATTGAGCCAATACAAACCTTCGTTGCCGGTGTTAATACCCGCTTGAAAATTCATATCTAGAATAACCAGGTTGTATTCTACATTTTTCAATTCGGAGGGAATAAGGTTTGGATTTGAAATACCCTGAATGTGGTCGAACTCCGGACCTAAAAGGATCTCCAGAGCACTGATAATGCTTTTATTATCGTCAACAATTAAAACATTGCCTTTTGCCATAGTATTTTTTTATTCAAACTTAAACGCTTTCAAAACAAAATCAAATAAAGTGTCAATTATCTTTACACATTATTGTCAATTATTTTTACGACCACCTATACACCTAAATATTAAATGCCTGATATTCTGAATATTAATATTGTGGCATTGTTATGGCCTATATTTTTGCAAACAAAAAAAAAGAAGTCATGAAAACAATAAACAACGTTCAAAAAGTAGCACAAAAAACTATCGCGATTGTAGCAAGTTTTATCTTAATTAGTTTAACAGTAAGTGCGCAGGATTTCTGGAAAGAAATCATTTCAACTAGTCAAATTGAAAAAATTGCTTCTGCATTTGTTGATAATACTACAGCATCAAAAACGGTTTCTTCTAATGAAAATTTAAGTTCGTCCCATTTGCCAAATTCTTTTAAAATAGAAATTGAAGGGGAATTGGAAAACTTGATGCTTAACGAAACAAATTTTGCAACTACCTTGCTTTATATGGAAGAAATAGTTGCAACTCCGTTGGAACTTGAAACTTGGATGATTGATGAAAATCATTTCAGTGGGCAAGAATAATTTTTTAAACTGATTTACACAACAGAAGATGAGCAAGTTTTGCGA
Organism: uncultured Maribellus sp.; assembly: GCA_964476535.1. Classification (GTDB taxonomy): domain Bacteria; phylum Bacteroidota; class Bacteroidia; order Bacteroidales; family Prolixibacteraceae; genus Draconibacterium. The sequence continues at coordinate 4,123 of CAYZBC010000001.1, read as the reverse complement.
TTGGAGAGTTGGATGTATAATAAACACATTTGGGATTTGTAAATAAAACAATCGGAGTGTAAAAAATTTTTACAAATATCTGTCAATTATTTTAACAACCACAGCTTAAAACGAATTATAAATAACAGGTTTTCAGTCATTTGTATTTGTGGCACTATTATGGCAATTCTTTGTAAAACAAAATAAACATAATGAAACTAAAACTCATTCTTTCTTTAATCATATTCGGAACAACAATTGGAAACATATTAAATGCTCAGCAAAAATGGAGTTTGAATCAATGTATTTCTTATGCCATAGAAAACAATATTAATTTAAAAGAATATGAAATTCAGGAGAAATTATCGTTGGAAGATTTAAATCAATCGAAACGCAATCTTTTACCTGGAATTAGTGCTTCATCGAATGCCGGGATAAGTTACGGACGTTCGATTGACCCAATTACAAACGATTATGTAACCAGAGAATTTTTTAATAATTCGTACAACATCGGGTCCTCAATTACAGTTTTTGACGGCTTTCGTTTGCAAAACCAAATTAAATACGAAAAGTTCAGAAAACAAGTATCAGAATACAATCGATTAAATGCCATTGATGATTTGGCTTTTAGTGTAATGACATCCTTTTTTGATGTCTTGTATTTCGAAGGAATGCTTGAAATTGCCAAAGAACAGGTAGAAACATCGAAGCTAAATTTAAAAGCAACAGAAAAACATGTGCAGGTAGGATTAAAAGCTAAATCAGATTTATTAGAAATGCGTGCAAATTATGAATTGGAAGAACTTAACCTCATTCAAATTGAAAACAACAGAAAAACTGCAGTGCTTCAGTTAAAACAACACATGAATAATACAACCGTTGATGAACTGGAACTTTTAGAAGAATCGAACACAATTGTAACCGAAAATATTTCCGATCCTCAAAGTTTGTTTGCCGATTATACAACCTGGTCTCCTTATTTCAAATCTTTTGAAGCCAGCCTCAAAGCCACTGAAAAAAATCTTTCGATAAGTCGTTCGCAACTGTATCCCTCTATTTCTGCAGGAGGTTCAATCAGCACTGCATTCTCCGAGACCAATAAAAACACTTCCGGAGAAACAATTGGATTTAACGACCAATTCAGAAACAATAAAAGTCAATATTTAGGAGCATCGTTGAATGTTCCGGTTTTTAGTCGTTGGTATAATCGTTCCAACATTAAAAAGGCTAAGCTGGAAGTTGAACGTGCTAATACCATATTGGAAAGTGAAAAGCAGAAACTTTATTTCGCTGTGGCAAATGATTTAAATGAACTGGAAGCATTAAACAAAGAATACAATCAATTCAAAAAACAAAAAGAAGTTGACAATCTGGCTTTTACGGCCGCAGAGAAAAAATTTGAGCAGGGATTAATTAATGTTGTTGAATACTACATTGCAAAAAACAGATTAGCCAATTCAATTAGTCAGGTTTTAAGAGCCAGACTACAATGGGAAATTAAAATGAAAACAATTGAGTTTTATAAAGGCATGAGATTTTGGGAAAACCAGGAAAGTACTCAGTAACCAGTCGCAGTTTTCAGTTAGAAAATAAAAAACAAAAACAATCAAAAAACGAATAATATGTCAATGGACAAAGTAATAGAAAAGAAAAAAGGTTTGAGAATGAAACACATTTTGTGGTTTGTTGGTGGTTTGGTTATCGCCTTCTTGCTTTACAAAGTAATCTTTTCAGATCACAGTTCTGTATTCCGTACTGAAAGAGACAAACTTACAATTAGTACTGTAGAGGCAGGTTTATTTAACGACTACATCACCGTTATCGGTCAGGTAGAGCCCATTTCAACCATTTACCTCGATGTTGAAGAGGGTGGAAAAGTAGAAGAGATTTTTATTGAAGAGGGAGAGATGTTAAAAGCCGGGGATGTTATTTTGAGATTAAAAAATAACGACCTAAACACAACAATAATGAATAGTGAATCGCAATTGGCTTATCAGGCCAATGAACTTAGAAACACTCAAATTAGTATTGAACAACAAGAAATTAATAACAGGCGTTCAAAGCTTCAGATAGACCTCGTAGTTGTTCAAGCTGAACGAAAATACAAACAATTCGAATCGCTGTTTTTAGACGAACTAATTGCCAGAGAAGATTATTTGCAAGCTAAAGAAGATTATAATCTTTCTTTAAAAGAACAAGAACTTACTTACCAGAAATTGGTTCAGGATTCTATTTTCAGATCGAATCAAAAAGAGAATATGGACGAAAGCCTTGAAAACATGCGCCAAAACCTGACAATGGCACGTAAAAGGCTGGAAAACCTAAACGTTAAAGCACCGGCCGATGGTCAACTTGGTTTGTTAGACGCCGAAATTGGTCAATCAATTTCACGTGGACAGCGCCTTGGATTGCTTCATATTTTAACCGATTTTAAAATAAAAGCCTTAATCGATGAACATTATATCGATAGGGTGCGACGAAATTTATCAGCTTCGTTCGAACGAAATAGTATTGACTTTGCACTAAATGTGAAGAAAGTTTACCCCGAAGTACGTGAAGGTCAGTTTGAAATTGATATGATTTTTACGGGTGAAAAACCTGATAACATCCGCACCGGTCAAACTTATCATACCAAATTGGAACTGGGACAGTCTGAAGAAGCCATTCTAATTCCTAAAGGTGGATTTTTTCAAAGTACAGGAGGACAGTGGGTTTATGTATTAAATGAAAATGAAACCGAAGCCACAAAGCAAAGTATTAGAATAGGGAAACAAAATCCTCAATATTATGAAGTTTTGGAAGGATTAACAGCCGGAGAAAAAGTAATTACTACAAGCTATGAATTGTTTGGTGACAATGACAAAATAGTATTTAAGTAGAAAAAAGCCCCTCCCGACCTCTCCGAAGGAGAGGAGACAAGAAAAGAACAAGAACGTTAAAATGAATATTATAAAACAATAAACAAAATATGAATTGCTTTCTTATCCTCCCCTTTGGGGGAGATAGAGGGGAGCCTTAAAAAAGTACAATATGATTAAAACTGTAGAATTAACAAAAGTATTCCGCACCGAGGAGATTGAAACAAGTGCATTGAATAAAGTAGACCTTCACATACAAAAAGGTGAATTTGTCGGGATAATGGGACCATCGGGTTGTGGAAAATCTACTCTGTTGAATATTATTGGCTTGCTGGATAATCCAACCGGCGGCGAGTATTATTTTGATGGTCAGGAGGTAGGCGGATTAAAAGAACGTAACCGCACATTACTTCGTAAAGGAAACATCGGTTTTGTTTTCCAGAGTTTTAACCTCATCGACGAATTAAATGTTTATGAAAATGTGGAACTTCCCTTAATTTATTTGAAATTAAAAGCACGCGAGCGAAAAGAAATGGTTGAGAAAGTACTTGAACGGATGAAAATCAGCCATCGCAAAAAACACTTTCCTCAACAATTATCAGGAGGACAACAACAAAGAGTTGCCATTGCACGTGCAGTAGTAGCAAATCCAAAACTTATTCTTGCTGATGAGCCAACCGGAAACTTAGACTCTAAAAACGGATTGGAAGTAATGAATCTTTTAACCGAACTTAATAGAGAAGGAACAACCATTGTAATGGTAACACACTCTATGCACGATTCAGAATTTGCCCACCGTGTAGTTAACCTATTCGACGGCATGGTAATTACCGAGGAAATTAAGAAGGAGATGGGTGAAATTTTATTATAGGGTATTTTTCACCCCTAGATACTCTCGATGCCTCGGGAGGATCTCGAATGCTACCAAAGCGGGCGGGCGGCTAACAGGAACCCAGTGGATGCTCTGAGTTATTAATATATCGGGTTGACAAATTGTTCGAATATAGTTTTAAAAAAAAGATTCATTTTTATAAAAAATAGTTTAAAAAATAGAAACAGGGTGTATCATGTGCTGACAGTTTAAATGACTGGCAAATTACCTTCTTATTGATTCCCTGGATATTACAAACGAGGTGTTATTTTTTGATTACACAAATTAGAAATAAAACAGGTTCGCCATGATTTTTAAAAGTATCAGAATCTCAATCAGAAATCTGCTCAAAAACAGAGCAATAAATGGAATTAATATAATTGGGTTGGCTATTGGAATTGCAGCAATCTTATTA